>CAZHVH010000723.1:0-1800 GCA_964535855.1 uncultured bacterium | reverse complement strand
GAGAATTCGTCCGTCGGGGGTGAACTGAACGGGCGTGAAGCGCCTGTTCGCCCCTTCTATGAAGGGCTTCTCGATCCTCCATCTGAGCTTCGGGGACCTCCGGGTGATATCCCAGATCTCTATCGCCTTTCCCATATCGCGGGCGTGCAGGATCTGTCCGTTCGGTCGAAAGACAACGCGACAACCGTACCTCGAATTTCCCGAGTATCCCGATGGTCTGATCCGCCGGACGAGCTCGCCCGTTTCGATGTCCCAGAAGTTTATGGCGTCCTGATCCTCGGAGTAGAGCACGACCTGCTTGGAGTCGGGGGTGAACAGAAGGGTGGAGCAGCTCCCTGACACGTCATCTATCTTGATTATCTCCTCGCCCCTCTCCACGTCGAAGACCTGTGTCCCGCCTCCGCCGAAATTGCTCGTGGCCAGAAGCTTTCCATCCTGCGAGAAAGCCATCCCCTCCATGCTCAGAAAGCCGGGCATCCTAAACTCGTGGAGGAGCTGCATCGTCAGGGCATCCCAGATCTGAGCTTTGGCCTCAGCATTGATGGCGAATCTCACCCCGTCGGGACTTGCCCTCAAAAACCAGGGAAAATCGAGGAACTCGATGACGTGGATCATCCTGCCCGTTTTCACGTCGTAGAACAGGAGGTTATTCCCCGTATGTGCTGCTATCAGATCTAATTTGGGCAGATAGATAGGCTCCCAAAGCTTGCCCCAGCCGTATAGGGTTCTGATCGGTCTCATGCTTTCGACGTTCCATATCCGTATTTTCCCCTCAAGGGGATATACGGCCGCCAGATATCTGCCATTGGGATGAAAGGATATCCGCTTACACCTCTCATATCCGTGTATGTTGGGGGGATATCGTCTCGCTGAGACGGATCTGGTTATAAGCGTTTTCAGATCGAGAAACTCCAAAACGGTTCCAGCCGATCCGAGGACAAGCTTTCTATCGTCAGGCGTGAAGGCGACTGAGTCGTGAGATGAATATCCGTGGCGAATAAGTTTCCCACCCCTCATATCCCAGAGGATGAAGCCGTAGGTATCGCCTAAGGCGGCGAGCATGGAGCCGTCATGGCTGAACGTCAGCGATTTCCACCACATCTTATCCCCAGGGCGGAGATGACAGATCAGCTTTGCACTCTGAACGTCCCACAGCGATATCGTCTCGCGGGTGGAACCCACGGCGAGGAGCTTACCGTCAGGGGAGAAGGCGAAGCCGAGGACATGGGGCGCTTCGGCACTTCTCCCCAGCTTGTTTTGAGGGTCCGTTATGTGTTTCAGCATCGGCTCTGGATTGCCCGTAAACTCCCTGATCACCTTTCGCGATTCGATCTGCCAGAGCTTGACCGAATCCCCCTCCGCGAAAGCTAGGGATTTGCCGTCAGGTGAAAACCCTACCAGGCTCGATTTCACCCCTATCTCGGCCAGGAGCTTTCCCTCGGGGATCTTCCATATGCGTATCTTATCTCCGCTTATCGCTAAAAGGGAACCATCAGGGGAAAAATCCAGCCTGCTTCTCCAGCTTGGGTGCTCGGTGAACTCAGCAACCGCTTTGAAATCCGTCGAATTTAGGAGCTCCACGCCGCCTCTTGTCAGGACGGCCAGATACCGTCCGTCTGGCGAATAAAGGGCATCGACCAGATCTGGTTTGCCCACCACGACGATCGGCTCCCCCGATGCCGAACAAACCCATAAGCTCAAAACGACCGACAAAACGGAAAGACAAAGGATAAGTCGCCTCATAATCCTATCCTCCTTAATCGGATTACTCATTTTTATCTTGAATGTAGTTCATTTGAA
>CAZHVH010000722.1:0-1826 GCA_964535855.1 uncultured bacterium | reverse complement strand
TATGCGTTATATCCCCTCATCTCAATTCCTTCAGCATAGGCACGAGTTTGTATTTACGGAAATGCTTGGTTAAAAGCTCTTCCAGATAGCTCTCCCACTCGCCTTTTCTGCCTGAGGAGAGATAGGCGGCTTTAGCTTTCCGTAGCCAATTGACGGCATGATGGTAATATTGAGATTTTCCGGCGTCCATGATGCGCTCAGCCTGCTGACGGCAGACACGTATGACCCAGTCGGGACGGACGGGGATGGCCGCATCGAGCACCCGCTCAAGCATGTGATATTCCGCATATTCCGCATATTTGCCGAGAGAGGCGATCGCATCGTCCACCAATCCCTCGTGCAGGAAGATGTCCACTCGCTCATCAAAGAAGAAGGACGATCTGGTTCGACGTAGATGTTCCAGCAACTCCTCACGCAGCTCAGACCACCGCTCCCCGGCGAGTTTCTGAACGGCGATGTAATCCTCCAGCGTGGGCTGTTCACGAACGGCCCTCATGGCGGCTTCCAGCGCCAGATCGTCACGACCGATCCTAGAGGCCGTATCCCGGATCCATCGTGCAAGCTCGTCCTTATAACCCTCCAGTTCCAATCCGTGCTCTGCAACTTTCAGCGCCAACTCCATCTCTCCCTTCTCCGCCAGAGCTTTTGCCAGCGCCAGCGCTTCATCCGTCTTGCTCAGATAGTTCAGTCCATACTCAACCGCTTCCTGGTAGCGCCCCAATCGAACGAGCATCGTTACATATCGCTCATATTGTCCCTCCGCCTCGGCGAGATAGAGGTATTCCTGGAAACGCCCCTGTCGTTCCAGCACGTTCAGCCTGGCTTGGGCCAGATCATCCGCATACCACGGCGCCTCCCCCTCCCACGCGCCGAGCCTTGTGATCTCACCCTCCAGCACTCGCCGGAGAGGGGGATAATCCCAGCCCTGAACGGCGGCGGTGTGGGACATGACGAAGTGGTAGTCCACCCCGTAATCCTCCACCTCCGATCCCCATTCGGCCAACCGTTCGGCCCACGACATGCGTTCTTCTTGAGTTAGATCGGCGCTCAGGATCGCCTCGGTCCATGCCTGATCCAGATCCTCGAACAGGCCGCTTGCCTCGCCGTCGGAGTCATCCAGCCATGTCCAACCCTGAATGTATTCATCGGTGATCGCTTCCAGAACGATCAGGGCGTTACGACCTTCTCCCGCTCTGATGAAATCCCATGCCCTTTCAAGCAACCTGCGGATCTCATCCACCACTTCGCCCACATGCCAGTATGCCTCCGAGCGGTGCATATGATCCAAGCTGTGAAGCGCCCTTCGGACCTGACGGCGTAGCTGATAGGTATCTATATCCGGTCGAGCCGGTTTGGATGATTTGGCAGGTTTCATCTGCAGCAAGGCGATTTCGCTTTGGACAACCTCCGCCAGCTCCGGCCGACGTTCTATCAGGTTTACGATGATCCTCTCAAGCTGATCTCGATCCAGATCCGAGAGCATCTCCTCAACAGGTGGCATCTCCTCGATCTCCTCAGGGGAGTAAAGGCAGGTAAGCAATACGGCGACGATGTGCTTGCAATCGCCTCCCCAGTCATAAGGACAGGTGCAATCGGCGAATTCGATGCCGTGCTCGCCCAGTTGGATGGTCACTCGATAGGGGTCGGGTTGGCTGCCCCTGACCTCGGCCAATATTCGATTCCCGCTCCTGATAACCCTCAACACCGCTCCCGATTCGTAATAGTCGTATCCTCGATCGAACGACGAAGGGGTTGCCCGTTGACGGATAATCCCTTCGGTGAGCTCAGGCCAATTTCCCACGATGACACCTCCATTTTTTACGGCA
>CAZHVH010000721.1:0-1828 GCA_964535855.1 uncultured bacterium | reverse complement strand
CACTGGAGGCCGGTCAAACGGGAGATGGCGAGGTTCAAAATCCGAAGGGGAAGGTGATGAGATGAGAGTCAAAGTGGTTAAAGATGAAGGCGAATTCATGCGGATGAAACCGATATGGGACGTGTTGCTTGAAAGATGCCCTGATAACATGGTTTACCTGACCCATGAATGGATGCAGGCCTATTGGGAGGCAATCGACCTCGAGAAAGAAAGAAAGATGTTGATTCTGACGGTTTATGATGGTAATAGGCCGATAGCTATCGCCCCTTTTGTGATCCTGACAGAACATAGGCTTGGTCGAAAATGCAGGGTCATCCGCTTTTTGGGATATGACGGAATGCGATCCCATCTGATCCTGACCGAAAAACCAGTTGAGGCTATCAACGCTGTGCTGGATTTTCTACATCACAACCGACATATCTGGGATCTGGTTGTGCTTGACAATCTGCCGCTTGATTCACCGAATACTGAATTGTTGATAAGGGAGCTAGGGAAGAGCAAACTTCGATTCGGATATACCACAAGCCGGTTTTCACCGTATATCCCCTTGGCGGGAGATTGGAACTCGTATCTAGCTTCAAGGAGCAAATCACTCAGAAAGGAGATAGGATACAAAAGACGAAAGGCGGAAAGGGAACATCAAGTCGAGTTGAAAAGGATCACCCGAACCGAGAGCGTCGAGCTGCTGATGGATAAAATCGCGGAGGTGGATGCCAGAAGCTGGAGATACAAGACCGGAGCAGCGATAATTCTGAACCCAGATGTGAGAAAGGCCTTCTATCGGTTGACCTGCTTAGCAAACAAGCGCGGATGGCTCTACGTAGGATTGCTGGAGTTCGACGGACGGCCGGTCGCGTTCGAATACAAACTCGCGTACAACGGGACCGTCTACGGGCTGAGGATCGGATACGATGAGGAATATAAGAGGTATTCCCCAGGGTTGATACTCAGGAGCTTTATGCTACAGATCGCTTTCCAGGATGGGATGCGCGAGTTCGATTTGGCTGGGCACAATGAGGAGTACAAAGCGAGATGGACAAGTCAAATCCGCGAGCACGTAGATCTGACTCTATACAACCAGACTTCACCTTTCTTCATCCTCTATTCGGTGCCTGTTTTGAGAAGAATTAAGCCGTTGAAGAAGATCAAAGATAACCTGCTCAGGGTTAGAAAGCTATGGAAAAGTTAGAGTCTAAGACCGTAAAAGGCGTCATCTGGGGCACAGGCGCCCAGATCTTCATATATTCCTTTCAGTTCACTGTCACTGCTTTGCTGGCGAGGGTACTTGCGCCTGAGGATTTCGGATCTGTGGGGATAATCGCCGTCCTGCTAGAGTTCAATGTGATAATCGGCGGACTTGGTTTGACCACGGCGCTGGTGCAGCGCAGGGATCTAAACCGAGATCATCTGCATACAGCTTTCTGGTCGCAGCTCGGGATGAATCTGATCCTCTATATCGCAGCGGTGCTCCTCTCCTCCAGAATTGCCTCCTACTATGGGAATCCGATCCTAAGGAACCTGATGATCGTCCTGGCGTTTAACGTCATCTTCGAGGGGTTGACCTTCATCCCCAGATCACTTCTTTACCGATCAATGAATTTCAAAGAGCTTTCTCTAATGAGGGGAGCGTCAGAGGTGATATCCGGGATGTCTGCCCTTGGACTCGCTTTCGGCGGAGCTGGGATCTGGTCACTTGTAGGCAGAGGGATGATCGGTAGGGCATCGCATGTGATAATGCTGTGGCGCAAAGTGACATTGCGACCGAGGTTGAGATTCAGTCTTAAGGCTTTCAGGGAGCTCTCCCCCTTCGGGATGAAAGTGATGGGAT
>CAZHVH010000720.1:0-1830 GCA_964535855.1 uncultured bacterium | reverse complement strand
TCGCCAGCCTCATCTAACTCCTTAGCAACCTGTATGATTCTCTGCTGGGCAGCCTCCACCTCACGCAACGGCACCCTTCCCATAACCTCCATATCCTCTTTGATCATCAACGCCATACGCTGGGACATGTTCTTGAAGAACTTCTCCTTGAGCTCCTCCGTGGCACCTTTCAGGGCGAGGGCAAGGTCACGGTTATCCTTAACGGCTCTTATGACTTTCTGCAGATCCCTATCATCGAGAAGCATGAAGTCGTCGAAGACGAACATCAGGTTCTTCACCTGCTCGGCCAGCTCCGGATCCTCCTCCTCCAGCTTTTCGAGCACGCTCCTCTCCACGTTTGAATCGACCCTGTTGAGTATCTCGGCTACCAGTTCAGGTCCGCCGACCTTCGCCGTTCCACCCATCATGGTGGATATCCTCGTCTGGAGAGAGGTTCTAAGGAGTTCCAATACATCAGGGGTTATACTCTCCATGTTGGCGATTCTTTTGATCACCTCATATCTCACCTGATCGGGCAATCCCCCTAAGACGGCACTTGCCTGTTCGGGTGAGAGGTTAGCCAATATGAGCGAAACCACCTGTGGATGTTCGTTTTCCAACAGCATGATCAACTGCTCCGGATCGGCCTTATCCAGGAACTCGAACGGGTTACCCTCAAGTGATCTGCGGATTCTTTCCAGGATTCTCTTAGCTCTTTCCTCGCCTAGAGCGGCTTCTAGAACAACCTTGGCAAATTCGATCCCTCCTTGCTCGACGTATTCTTTCGCCAGGATATGGTCGTATACCTCTTGAAGCACATCGAGCTTCACTCCGGGCGGAACGGCCTTAAGCTGACTCACCTGCAACGAGACTTTCTCAATTTCGTCCTCATTGAGATGCTTATAGATCTGAGCGGCTCTCTCGGCTCCCAATATCACCATCAATATTGCGGCTCTCTCAACACCTTTTAATCTTTTCTCATCCATTTCACTCCCCTTTTTCATCCTCCAGCAGCCATGTTCTTATCAATTTAGCCATAGCTTCGGGATCATGTTCGGCAAAGCTGAAGACCTTACGCTGAATCTCCTCCGCTTTAGTCCTGCTCTCGCCGGTAAGCTCTGGAAAGATCTCCTCAAGAGAGAGTTCCTCTTCTTTCTGAGCCTCCACCGCTTTGACCTCTCGCTCGGTTTCCAATTTTCCTCTCCCCTCTCCCGTCTCTATCGCCTCAGGGCCGACCTCGGGTCCTAGTGCGGCCGGTATCACCTTCCCCTGGGGCGAGGCGAGCGTTCTTATGATGAACCTCACCAGTATGAAGAGCATAAGTCCAAGCGCTACGATGGAGAGGTATCTGGCGAAGGTCATGTAGAGCTCATGCCGCTTAGCCGATTTCAGCTCGGCTTGATATTGTGAGGCATAGAAGGTATCGAACTGGATGGCGTTTACCTTTACCATGTCGCCTCGTCTCTGGTCATACCCGATGGCGCTCTTGATGTTGTCCTCTATCATCTGAAGCTCCTGGGTCGTCCACGGCACTTTGGTCACCTTGCCGTTCGAACCGACTGAGCGTTTGTAATCCAGCAAAACCGAAACCGAAACCTTTTTGATATCCCCCGGCAGGCTTTTGACCTTTTGGATCGTCTCACTTGGCACGTACTCCTTCGTGGTGGTGTTCCTGCTCAAGGAAATCGGCTGATTGGAGGAAGGGAGCTGAACCTGAGCCGAGGAGACTACATTTGAAGCCGTCCCTGGCGGAAGTCCGGTCGAAACCACACCTTGAGAGCTCTCCGTGGTGGTGGTCTCCTTGGAGATCACCTCATCGTCATTGTTATATTTCTTGGTGGTCGTCTCCGT
>CAZHVH010000719.1:0-1832 GCA_964535855.1 uncultured bacterium | reverse complement strand
TCATCGCCTGGGCCGAGGAGCCCGGATGGGTGGTAGAAGCCACGGGACGGGCGAGGATAATCGAGGGGAACGTCGAGGCGGCCAAGGCGCAGGCCGAAAGGGACGCCCTCAGAAACGCCCTCCAATACCAGATCGGAGTCAACATCAAAAGCCAGACCGTCGTCCATAACGCCGAGCTCGTAAGCGACGTCGTTGACGCCCACGTGGAGGGATACGCCAGGAAGCTGGGCTATATCGAAAGACCCCATCCCGATCCCGAAAACCCCGGCTACATCCGCGTCAAACTCAAGGTCTGGGTCTCACCGGACATCCATGAGGTTATGGAGAAGCTGTCCAATCCGAGGGTCATCTTCGTCGGCGTGAAGGTCAAGACGGAGGATCTGGACGAGCGGCTCTCGAAGCTGGCTCGAGACAAATTCCACTCCACGCTCAGAAGCACGCTCATCGAGGCGGGATATGGGGAGGAGAGAAAGGATAAGAAGGAGCGAGATGAAGGTCCATACATCCCATGGCTGACGGAGGAACAGGTTGAGAGGGTCAGGAAGCTCATAGAGAAGCTCGCCGATACGAGCGTGCCGAGGGAGGAACGGGTTAGATCGGCCTCCCAGCTCTGGTCCAGCGGTCTCGGAGAGCTGGCCGATCTCTTCCTGATCGGCGAGATGAGCTTCTCCATGAGAGCCGCCGATGTCCCCGGCGGAGAGAGGTTCAAGAACCTCCGAAAGCTCAAGGTCGTCAACCTCGACGGAAACCTCCAGGTCGTCAGGTTGAACCCTGAGAGAGAGGTAGTCGAGCTGGTGATCGAGAAATGGGTGGAGGAGAGGGCCGTCCAGAAGGCCGACACCGCCGTGAGGTTGGTCGTTGATGACGTGAAGCCCAAGATCGAGGAGCTGATAGGTGAACTGCAGGAGAGGATGGGACCTCCCGACAGAACGGTCGTCCTCTACGTCAAAGGGTTGAAAAGCATGGATGAGTATCGAGATTTTCAGGAGAAGCTGAGCGGGTATGAGCCCTACGGGGTGGAGAAGGTCAGAGGGGTCATCTTCGACGAGGTGATGAGCAAGTTCATACTGACCTTCTCCAAGCAGGCCCTGGTAGGTGGAGATCTCCCCCAGAGGGTTAGATATCTGGCGACCGTCATAAATCAGAGCCCCAACTGGAGGGTGGTCAAGACCGCCACCCGAACGATGATGGTCGAGCGCTCCCGACGATGAGGTCCGGACACACGGGCCTGCCCTTAAGGTTTGGAGTGGCCAATCATCTCATAGTCGTTCGTGTCATTTATGGCCATTTGCTGTCATTGATGGCGGCGAAGCCAAATGACCATAAATGACTACAAATGACAATTCATTTCATGAGGAGGATATCGAATTGGCAAGGCCCGACATAGAGACGGTCATCGCCGAGCTCACGCCGGGACATAAAACGAGAAGATGGGTTTTAATCTCCGTGGCCCTTATCGCCTTTGCCGTGGGCATGGCCCTGTCGTATCAGTTCCTCATCAGGGAGAGGGTGGACCCGGATCTGCTGATCTCCGATGCCAAGCTGATGATGGGGAGGGACGAGTTCGAGGGGGCGATACCGAAGCTGAAGCTCGCCTATGAGCATGACGGGGATAACCCCGAGATATGCACCTTGCTTGCCATCTGTTTCGATCGGATCGGGAAGGTCTCCGAGGCGATAAGATGGCAGAGGGAGGCGGTTCGGATCGAGCCGGGAAACCCGAACCTCAGGATGAGGCTTGCGCTTTTGCTTGAGAAGGAGGGACGGATCGGGGAGGCGATAGGGGAATGGGAGAGGATAGCCGAGCTTCAGCCCGATGACCCCTACGCCAA
>CAZHVH010000718.1:0-1847 GCA_964535855.1 uncultured bacterium | reverse complement strand
AGGAGGCAAGGATGAAGGGTAAGATACGATGTGCCATCTGCGGCATAAGACATGAGACGAACACCTTCTCGACCCTGAAGACGGAGCTTGAGAACTTCCGCGTCCGACGGGGTGAGGAGATACTCCAGGATGGGCTTTTTAGCTCCTTTGAGGAGGTCGAATGGGTTCCGACGCTTTTGGCGGGAGCTCCACCTCACGGATTGGTGAGCAGGGAGACCTATCTCAAGCTGAAGGAGGAGCTCCTCGAGCGGCTATCCGATGCGTTGCCCCTCGATGGCGTTTATATGCCGCTGCACGGGGCGATGGAGGTGGGGGAGATCGGGGATGGCGAAAGCGATCTCGTCGGGAGCGTGCGAGAGCTCATCGGGGAGGAGGTCCCGATCGTCGCGAGCCTGGACCTCCACGGCAACATAGCTCCGGCCTTCGCGGAGAAGGCAAATCTCCTCACCGCCTATCGCACAACGCCCCATGTGGACGGGTTCCAGACGGGAATGCGAGCGGTGAGACATCTGATAAGATGCGTGAAAGAGGGGATGCGACCGGTTAACGTCCTGGTTAAGATCCCTCTCCTTCTGCCGGGGGAGTACGCCATCACGGACGTCGAACCCTCCCGTTCGCTTTACGCCTCCCTGCGGGATGTGGAGTCCGAGGATGGGATCATGGACGCGTCGATCCTGATAGGATGTGCCTGGACGGATTCGCCACACACCTCAGTTAGCGTCATCGTCGTGGCCGAAGGTGAGGAAAAGGTTCAAAGGGCGCGTGAGCTCGCGTTTGGACTGGCGCGTGAGATCTGGAATCGGCGATGGGAGTTCGGACCTGAGGTCGAAACCCTCCCCGTGGAGGAGGCCATAAGGAAAGCTATGACGGCGAAGGAACATCCGGTCGTCATATCCGACTCAGGCGACAACGTGACGGCTGGCGGCGCAGGGGATATGCCGATCCTTCTGGAAAAGCTGCTGGAGTTGGGGGCGACCGACGCCGTGATCGCCGGGATCACAGACCCGGATGCCGTGGCGGGATGTATTCAGGCCGGAGTGGGCTCTGAGGTCACGTTGAAGGTGGGTGGGAAGCTCGACGAGGTCAACGGATATCCGATCGAGGTAAAGGGTATTGTCGAAAATATCGATCCACCCTCCCTCGTCCTCCTGAAGGTGGAGGGCGTGAGGGTCATGCTGATACCGGACCGCCGACCGATCGTAGCGTTGGATGATTTCGATCGTGTGGGGATAAATCCTCTGGAACAGAGGATCATAGTGGTCAAGCTCGGCCTCCTTTTCTCTCAGATCAGGGAGATCGCCCGCAGGTCGATCATGGCCTTAAGCTCTGGATTTACGAGCCTTCGACTGGATCAGCTCCCTTACAGACGCATCAGGCGACCCATTTTCCCTCTTGACGGCGATTTGAGTGGAGTTATGATAGGATGTAGTGCTGCTCCACCGGTCAACGGATCAATCCGTCTATCAAGTGAATTTGGACCTGGAGGTGTTTAATTATGAGGGGATTGATATTAATAACTCTGATGTTCCTAACAGCTACCACCGGGATACCTTCAGAAGTATTAATCGACATCAATAATAGTTTCATCCACAAACCTCTCAACGTTGCTCTCGCTTTGAAAGAAGCGGATCTGGCAGCCGCAGGGCAAGTGAAAGAAAGGCTCTTATCTTTGAAACAACATAGCGATAGGAGGTATGCTCCTATGAATTCGGCTGAGCAACGGATGGTCGAGGAGATCGAGAGATGCTGGAGATCGGGGAGGACGATCCCCAGAGAGATCGCCATCAGGTTCCCCCTGCCGAAACAGCGGCTGGGTATGGAGGACACGGGGATAAACGTTCTGCTGG
>CAZHVH010000717.1:0-1848 GCA_964535855.1 uncultured bacterium | reverse complement strand
ACTCGCTACCATTCTCCTAGTTCCTCGTTCCTTAACCTTTGCAGAGGCCATCTTCTCCAGAGGCTTAACTTCGGACCGGTCCAGCCCTAGGGTTTGTACCGAAGGTATTATACCACAACCGAAGATAAAAACAAACCGCCTTTCATCCCACCCTTAAGGCGTATCGCGTAATGCGTATTGCGTCGAGCGTAAAGCGCCTTACGCTCTACACAAGGATGGGCTTTCCCGGCGGCTCTCGTAGCGTCCCACTCGCACAGAAAGGAGCAAATTCGCCTGCAAAATTATAATCCCCTTCGATCTTTATCGTCAAGAGGATACTCGCCCTTGCCTGCAAGAGACACGTCAGGTAAAATTACAGATGTGATGAGGCAGCCCAAGCGTATACTTCTCATGAGGCTTGGTTCGCTAGGCGATGTAATCCTATGTACCCCTTGTGTCCGGGCCCTGAAGGAAAACCTACCAGATGCAACCGTGGCCATATTGACGGAAAGGAGATTCGCACCCCTTTTCAAATATAACCCGCATATAGATGAAATCCTGACCTTTAGCCGTGAAGCTAGGTGGTTTAGCAGGAGCGGAACGCTTGATCTCGTTCGCAGGATATGGGGGAGGTTCGACTGCTCCATCGATCTACATCACAAATTCAGGACGGCGTTGTTGGGGCTCCTCAGCGGAGCGGAGAAACGAATCGGATATAGATCCGTCTTCTCACCGTTTTATACGGATTCGATCCCCGATGACCCCTCGATCCACGTCGCCGAAGCCCATCTCAATCTCCTCCGCCCTCTGGGGATCGAGGTGGGAAAAGCTCCGCCGGTCGAACTTCACCTGTCACCTGAGATGACGATCTGGGCCGAGGAAAAAATGCTAAGCATAGGGATAGCTCAAGATAGGCTGAGGTTCGGAATTTTTCCCGGAGCAGGATGGGAGTCAAAGAGATGGAGGGCCGAGCGGTTCGCAGCTCTCGCCGATCTGGCCATCGAGAGATTGAGCGCGCAGGTGTTGATCTTCGTGGGGCCAAATGAAAGATGGATCGCCGAGAGGGTGAGCGAGGCGATGAGCTATGAGCCGATCATATTCGGCGATATGAACCTGCTCGAACTGGCCGCCTTGATCTCCAGATGCGATCTCTTCCTCTCAAACGACACCGGCCCGATGCACATAGCCGCCGCTGTAGGCGTTCCGACGATAGGGCTTTTCGGGCCCTCAGATCCGACCAGATTCGCTCCCTTCGCTCCCAACTGCTTCGCTCTGAAGGGCGACGCGCCGTGTTCCCCATGTGGGGATTTCAAACGGTGTGACGGGCGAAGGTGCATGGACGCCATAACCGTAAAAAGGGTTTGGGGAAAGGTCGAGGAGATATGCGGGAGGATATCCGAAAGATACTGGTGATGCATACGGGGGGATGGATAGGGGATATGGTGCTTCTGACCCCGGCCCTCCGGGCGATCAGGAACGCCTATCCCGACGCCCATATCTCCATCCTGGTAAACCCGCTGGTCGAAGGGCTTATGAGTCGAAATCCATACATCGATAAGGTGATCGTCTACGACAAGCGAGGGGAACAGAAGGGGATGAGAAACCTCTTCAGGATGGCCTCCTCACTTAAAGAAGAGGGATTTGATATGGCGATCCTGTTTCATCCCAACTCCATCCGATCCGCCCTCTTGGCCTTTCTAGCCCGGATACCGATTAGGGTCGGGACGAACACTTCCAAGAGAGGCATCTTCCTGACCGATCCCATACCGGATGAGAGCGATCTGCACGAGGTGGAACGGTATTTAAGGGTCGCTCGGATCGCCGGAGCGAAAGAAGTTAACGATAGGCTTGAGTTTTGGCACGGCCCCG
>CAZHVH010000716.1:0-1849 GCA_964535855.1 uncultured bacterium | reverse complement strand
TGAGACGAGCAGGATCAAGATACACGCTAAGTCAATTCCCCTCGATCGCATTTCTCTCCCTCTTATCCTCGAACTTTGGATGATACGAAGATCGTTTTTCATGATGTTATCCGTCGCGCCGGCGGAACACATGGGGACCGTCACGCGCATCGCTGCGAAGGTCGTAGAGTTCGTGTTTACCTGTATAGCGCCAGATAAGTTTCCGGCCTCTCGTTCGCACCATTACAGCTTTTGAGAATGTGATCGGCGGCAAGCTCATCTTCGCGTAATACGGATTCTCAGGCGGTCCGATGGGATCAAAAGCGTGTGTTCGCTCGGCAGGATGACCGCTCTCGCAGAAGACGGAGTCGCGATGCTCACTTGCCCCGCCCATCATGAGCGAGCGCAGATTTCTACCGAAGTGCGGGTATTCGGGCCTCACGCTTGCCATCTCCAAAAACGTTGACATCAGGTCAAACAACTCAACGAGCATCCGTCTAAGGAGGTGCTCAGGACAGAGCATAGATGCTTTCCGAAGAATCGAGCGAGGGGAATTCCGCTTCCTGTCCTTGACTTCCGACAGATGCTGAACGAAGATCCCCATGGCTGGTTAACTCATGTTACCTTGTCTAGCCAACATGGAAAATTTCCACAATAAGAACGATCGATAAATCGAAAACGATCGCCCTTAGCTTCTTCCGTTAACGGACATCAAAGAGCTCTCTCACTTATCTGAAATTTTCCTTCAGCGATGCCCACATAGTCGTTAGTTTGCCTTGTAGATCGGTAGCAACGACCATTTCCGAGCTCAGCAAATCTGATAGGAACGGTAAAGCGATGTAAAGTCGAGACGACCATTGATCTACGTGTCCACCAGCGTATTCCTCGTAAACATGCGGAATTCCCAATTCCGTCAACGTCTGATCGAAATCTCGAGCTTCCATCACATTAACGATCGGGTCTGATCTTCCATGATCGAAATAGATCCCCTTTAGCCGTTTGAGATTCCCTCGATATGCCTTGGCCAGAGTAACAGGATCGTGTTCCAACCAGCGCTGCCAGACTTTCTCCAGCAGATTGCCATTATCATCCACGGGATAATCAAAGTACAACGGTGGATTGTCCGGGTTGGGCGAAAAGGCGATCATCATCGAACGATGCAAAGGGAATCCAAAAAACGTGGCATCAGGATTGAGGCATATAGCATCCTTCCAACGGTTTAATGAAAGTACCCCACTGTGACTGACAACAGCGCAGTACACATCTGGATGCTTGATGGCTAACACCATAGCTCCATAACCGCCCATTGAGCCGCCACCAATAGCTCGGCTCTCTCGTTGAGATAAGGTACGGTATTTGCCGTCGATGAATTCAACTAAATCTTGAGTGATGTAGTCCTCGTAATTCCCTGCGACAGACGAATTGGCATACCAACTTCCCCCGTATTTGTTATAAGCATTCGGCATGACGATAATCATCTCCTGTACTTTGCCCTGTTTGATCAGGGTATCCATCGCATTATGGATACCATAGCGGTTAACCCAGACCGTATCATTGCCCGTGTAACCGTGCAAATAATAAATTACGGGATAGCGGTCATCGCCTGTCTCATAGCTTGGCGGCAGATAGATGGTCATTGATCTTGTAGAGGAATCCTTCAGGAGATTCCCTTCCAAGGATCGGCTAATCATTCTGTCCGTAATTACCTTGCTTGGAGCATTACCCACAGCAAGGATCAGAACAATCATAATGCACGTTGATACCATTCGATACATGGGATTTTGAGCCATTAGTTCTCCTCCTAATGAATGAATCGGTATTGTCAAACACAAAAGGCTGAAAGTATTATAATACCTGAAGGGGCAGGGGG
>CAZHVH010000715.1:0-1852 GCA_964535855.1 uncultured bacterium | reverse complement strand
TGATACTCTCTGAGGAACCTTCTCATCCCACCAACATCCTCGGTAAATAAGAGCGGAAAGATATTCGGGCCTCTCCACCGGTGAGACATAAAGGCTATCCTTTCCCCATCTGGTGACCAATCCGGGAACCCGTCAACCTCAGGATCTTTCGTCAATCTGCGGGGATTTCCCCCATCGGCATCCATCACATAGATATCCAATCCACCACTCCGATCGGAGACAAAGGCGATCTTACTGCCATCAGGAGACCATGCAGGATCGGAATCAAAGGCGGGATGTCTCGTCAAATTTCTCAGACCATGAGCGTTCAGCAGATAGATATCATAGTCACCGCCTCTATCAGAGGTGAAGATGATCTGAGCTTCTCCTGGAAGAGAGGGGTATGACATGGTGGGAGGAGATAAGATGGTGATATCAAGGAGGATAAGGATCAAAATTCGGAATGTATCTCGCATCTTTCCTCTCCTAGTGTAATATGTAGATTGAAACGCCTGAGTAGGGAGCCCAAATAAACCAGAGCAAGGCGAGAGTATAGGCCCACATATCATCTCACCTCTTTCTCGGATTATCTAAGGGGGGGTAGGCAACAATCGTGCCAATGATGAGATCCGATTTAATGCGGTCTGCGGATGGGATAAGTGCCCCAAATCGTGCATGTGCTCCTAAAAGTGCCCCATTTCGGGCAGTTAGACCCAGTTCCTTCAAATTCATACTGTTTTCTCTCGAAGATCTCCACTTCCACATTATCACATATGAGGTAAACGATGAGGAGGGTTCCAGGGACTCTGCTATTCTAACGGAGCCGTCGGCTGATCCGTTGTCAGCCACTATTATCTCCCCTTCCACTTTCATCTCCTTGACAGCCGCCTTGGCCTTCTCGATACATCTTGCAAGCGTTTTTGCTTCATTGAGGCACGGTATGACGACCGATAGCAACATCACCATCAACTCCCCAAATAGCGATCCCTACTGTGCCAGGTATAAGGCTGTTTACCAGGAACAGCAGAAACGAGCCGATCGCAGCTTGACCCTGATCTATCCCGAAGCGAGGAAGCACCAGCGATGCCACCATCTCCCTTATCCCCAACCCGCTCGGGCTTCCTTTTCATAACCCTTTTAACTTCCACGATTTATACAATTCACCTTCTGGGAATTTCAGATTCAGATATCTTTCTTCCGTCGGAATATCATCTGGATATTTTACCTCCCAGATTTTAACAGCTGGATTCTCATAAACGAGCTTGAAATACCTACTCCCTTCTCCCAACAGGAAGAGTCTAACGATGGTGGATTCAGCGAGCAATTTCGGAAGAAAAGCTCCCGCCCATATTCCATCCTCCTTCTTCAGATAGATCAGCCCAAGGGCGAAATTCCCGCCGCTCTCAATAGGTTTGCCTTCATACCATATCCTCACGGGCAAACTCTTTTCATATTCCTTAAACTTTATAAACCCGTTGATCACCGAGTTATCCCTCCTATAAAACTCAACAACGGCAAATTCTACTTCCTGCCTCCGCTCAAGCATCTCTTTGAGCTTATCGAGCTTGAGACCTGAACCATGTATTGAACGGACCATTGGTTTAAGTTTAACTATCGCCTTCTCGCCAGTATATATCCTATCCGTTTCTTTGAGGTTAACAAGAGGAGATAGCCGATCATATTCTGAATCAGAACCCAAAAAGGAGAGCAAATCCTGATTCCTAAGCTCCCATTTTGAAACGGCGAGGTGGGTTACACCGTAGGTTTTGAGGATCTGTAATGTCTCTTCAAAGGACTGGCCACAGAAGAGATGTCGGGCTAATACCAATTGCCAGGCGAAGAGTCATGTATTATAATTAGCCAAAACGATCGG
>CAZHVH010000714.1:0-1863 GCA_964535855.1 uncultured bacterium | reverse complement strand
ACTTCTGACCTCTCAGATCTCTGCTACACTTAACGATAATTATGAGCGAGGGGGAATTCCCTTGGTCTCCCCTTCTCCTCGTCCCCTTGTCATATTTCATCTCCTTATCCTCGATCTGATTCTATCGCGCCTTGAGTTTCCCTCATCCTTCTTGTCCTTATCTTTATCCTCGTCCTCATCCTTTTTCTCTTCCTCCTCTCTGTTCCGACTGCCGCTCGTCTGGGATCGGGATCTCTTGGGCGGTTCGCTGCGCCGCGTGGATATCCGGGATCGGATCGAGGAGCTGCGAGTGCGAGCGGATGAGGAAGCTGAGGACTGGCTCCTCTCCTGGGAACGGCTTCTTATCCTCACCTCAGTTCTGGGAACGATTATGTGTGTGGTGCTGGGAGTTGTTCTGGACCACCTGATCGATGTTCTGGTTCGAGAGCGTGAATCGGTGGGACGCGAGGTTCTTATCCGTGTGCGGCTCGCTGAGCTTTGTCCTTCACGGATTCTATAGCGCGTTATCGTCTCCCTTATCCTGTTTCGCACCTCAGCTATCCTGTTTCTCTCCCTATTGGGGGATCTTCTGACGATTATATACTCCTTCCTCACCCTCTCATCCTCCGGCGTCCAGGGTCTGACCCTAGCCCTCACTCCTCCGGCGTGAACCCTGACCCGCACCTTTGGATCGTCGTAATATATCTCGCTCCATCTGCGGTACCAATAGTATCTGGGATATCTGGCATAGTATCTGCGTAGGTAATCCCCATATCTGAACCTGATGCTGAGGTAGAATCTGTCATATGCCGGGTACACCCATCTGATGTAGTATCCATAATCGGTCAGATAGTAGCAGGGGCCGTCGTAGAAGTAGATGTAGGTGTAGTAATACCACGGTTTCCACTCGTAAACCCTGTAATATCTATTGACCACCTTGACCTCCGGCAGCCATCTATAGGATTCAACGACGATGTAGTCCACGTCCAGCATCATCCCGTCATCCACCACTATATGCATCTCCATTACGTCATCATCCACGTGCTCAGCGGCCGGTATCCTTATCGTTTCGGATCGTCTGTCGGCTCTCAGGAGAAAGGTATCGCCATATAGCGTGTCATCCTCCTCATATTTCCGTCTGAGCCTCTCCCGCTCGTAATTCCTGATCCACACCCTGCCTGCGATCTCATCCGTGCCATCGAATTCAACCCTACCGCCCTCGCCTCGGTAGTAGACCTTGACCTTTATGTACTGGGTTCCGCGCGGGATCTGGAAGTAGTAGATCGCGCTTGCGAGGCTGAAGTCGAAATCCCCCTCTTCCTCCGTTTCAAAATCGGTCGACCATCCCGTAAGCCTGATGCCATCGGGAAAGATGGGGCTCGCCGTTATGGTTGCACTGCCTCGCTCTATCCAATCGTCCACCTCAGCGCCGTCCCGGTGCTCGCGGCCGATCATGTTCGAATATACCCTATCGTAGTCATATCTGAATTCATAACCGATCGACCAGTCCGCCTGCAGGGTTGAAATGGAAAACAGCAGGATCAGCAAGCTCAGGGCTGCGGTTTTCATCCTCATCACCTCCCGGATTTAATCGGCGGGCGGAATCCTTATCGATTCATCGCCCGCCCTCGCGCTCCCTGTGCGATCTATCATGTAAGCAACTTCAGTGCCAGATCTTGAACTCAAGCGCTTGAGGGCCCGGTTGACGAGTGAGTTGCGCGGCTGATACTTACCCCGTTGCGCAAATGATATAGATCATAACGTCCATTCCCCCCTCTCTCCTCTATATGATATAATCCTAGAGGGGCGAGGCATTTTCCTGAATGCCTCGCCCCTACTACCTTCTCAAGGCGAATCCCAAGGAGATAAGGAGGTAGATATGAG
>CAZHVH010000713.1:0-1863 GCA_964535855.1 uncultured bacterium | reverse complement strand
CTACACCCAGCGATAATATGAGCGAAACGATTATAACCTCTTTATTTGACGGCGTCAAGCGGGGTTTCAGTAGAGAAACCTGTACATCGGCCTCTCGATGGTTATCCCTATGAGCGCCCAGATGCTGCCTATTATGAATTCGCCGAGGATCAATCCCATGAAGAAGGGTATGGCCTTTCTGTGTGTTTTCAGCCCGCCCTGTTTGAGGATGAACCATTTGATGACGGAGCTGACGAAGATCGAAAACCAGAAGACGTTCATGGACCAACTGCTGGAGATGGCGAACCCCGCCGGATGAAAGGGCCACCAGAAGATTCGCATCCGCATCATCATGAGGAACATGGTGATGCCCAGGCCGATGACCATGGCGATGGTGGCGGGTCTGTCGGGGTTTCTGGGGGTTATGAGCCAGCTCTGTAACCTGTTAAACGGCCTCCACGCGAACCAGTCCCTCGCCCCCTCGATATATGAGATGTGCAGATAGGCCCAGAAAGTGGCTATGATCCCGAACGCCATGGCTAAGATCATCGCCACCACCAGCTTTCTGTTATCTATGCCTGTTCTCTCGGCCAGCTTAAACCCCTCCAGCATGTGAGGCATCGGATGGCCCCTGTACGCCCTGTTGAAGAAGAAGTAGTACGCGAACATCGTCAGGTTCTGGGGACCCAGGCGACGGGTTCCGAACATCCTGGGCAACATCTCATCCGGACCGATGAAGTGCAGGTCATGCACGGGAGAACCCAGCTCGGCCCTCATCCTGGTCACCGCGGTGGAGATCATATAGTATATGGCGAAGAAGGCCAATATCACCCACACGCTCATGCCGGCCAACTTGCTGAAGGTGAAGATATATCCGAAGGCCAGGATCATCCCAACCATCGTCCATCTGTAAGGCAGGGGTTCCCTGGAATCGTCCACATCGCCCGCCCCGGCGAAGATCTTCCTGATCACGTTCCAGAGATGTCTTCTGGTGGCGATTATAGCTATGATGCACAGCCCTATATATGCCCCGAAGGATTGTTCGTCTATGAACGGGAAGCCGGGCATGTTTCTAACCCCTATCGCCGCCCCCGTTATCCTCTCGACCTTCCAGAAGATATAGAAGAACCAGCATGAAAAGGCCAGATCCAGCGGGATGAAGAAGGCCAGGCCCACGGCGAAGGGGAAGAGGGCGATGGGGGTCCACCCGATGGCGTTCCAGGGGCTTGAGGTGAAGTAGGGGCGTATGTCGTAGAGCCTGCCGCCGAGGCTCGGGACGTTGGGGTAGAGGTAGTTCAGGCCGTTTATGATATCTATGGCCGCGGCGATCCCGAAGCCCAACCACAGGAGCCTGCTCCCCAGGACGCCCGTCGCGCCCCCGCCCCTGGTCATCTCGAGGGGCAACTGGATGATGGGGTAGCTGAGCTTCTCATGTTCGGTCCACTGTTTCCGGACGATGATGTTTATGCACAGCATCACGAAGACCAGCGAGAAGAGAAAGCCCGACCACGTGAGGGTGGGGGTGATCCACGTCCTTATGTGATCCCACCTGTAGAGGGTCGATTCGCCCCGGTAATAGTCCACGAGCTGATTGACGTCCTTGATCGCCACCCAATCGGGGATATATCTGTGGAAGAGCTCGGCCCATTCGTTTTCGGGCGTGGCGTACCAGAAGGCATGGGGGATCATCGGGATCAGAACCCGAAGCACGTCGTGCCCCGCCAGGGATGAGGCGAGCGAGAGCATGATATAGACGGTCAGTATCTCCCCCTGACTGAAGGCATATCTGGGGATCAGCCTGATGATAGCGAGGTTGAGCAGGGTCATCCAGAATATGCAGAAGATGACGTTGAAATAGAGCGAGACGGTGGTGGGATATCCCTG
>CAZHVH010000712.1:0-1866 GCA_964535855.1 uncultured bacterium | reverse complement strand
ATATAAAATGAGAAATCCCATACCCGTCATATCGATAATCGGCCGAAGCGGTTCAGGTAAGACAACCCTTATGGAGAGACTAATAGCCGCACTCAAATCCAGGGGGATCAAGGTCGGAGCGGTCAAGCACGCCCCTCACGGCTTCGATCTCGATATCGAGGGGAAGGACAGCTGGAGGTTCCATCGAGCAGGCGCTGACGGGGTGCTGATCGTCTCGGATGATCGTATGGCCTATTACGGGCGTCCATCTACCGATGATATCTGGGACGTGATATGCCGTTTCATGGGCGATCTCGATCTGGTCCTGGCCGAGGGATTTACCCAAAAGAGGTTTCAGAAGATACTCGTGGGGGAACCGGAGAAGGAGGTGAGAGAGGAGGAGGTGATGTTGAAGGTGGATGACGCCTTACAGGCAGACGTTGAAGGGATCTGCGATTCTATCGTCCGCCTCATCGAAACGGAGCATGATTCCGATACTAAAGTTGAGCTCACTGTAGATGGAAGGCGCGTGCCGCTCAACAGGTTCACGCAACGGGTTATGTCGAACGTGATCAGGGGAATCGTGACGGCGCTCCACGGCGTGGAGAGAGCAAATGAGATCGAGGTGAAGCTCAGGGGATAGGTCATTTCGCTCTTATTCCCCTTGAGTGTAGCGGTTACGCTACACTTAACGATAATATGAGCGATGGCTATAAATGACAACAAATGACTGTAAAAGCGAGGTGAGGTATGATGATCAAAGGTCAAAAGTTGGTCTGCATAGGAGGGGGAACAGGATTATCGACCCTGTTGAGAGGTATCAAGGGATATATAAACGCGGAGATGCCGGGGCATGAGGTTATAGATCTGGATAATCTCGCCGCTGTGGTCTCGGTGGCAGATGACGGCGGCAGCTCAGGTAAATTGATAGATGAATTTGGGATCTTACCGCCTGGAGATATCCGAAACTGCATGGTCGCCCTTGCGAGCGAGTCCGAGCTGATGACACAGCTTTTCAGTTTCAGGTTCGAGAGCGAAGGGTCACTTGGCGGACACAGCCTTGGCAACATTCTGATCACCGCCCTGACCCAGATGAACGGCGGCAATTTCCCGAAGGCGATCGAATTGGCCTCCAGAGTTCTCTCCATAAGGGGCAGGATACTCCCCGTCAGCTTGGACAACACCATCCTATGCGCTGAGCTTATGGACGGCTCAGTCGTCGAGGGGGAATCCTCCATTCCCGATCGGATCAACAGGGAACCGATACGAAGGGTTTTCCTCAAACGGCGTAATGGGGATGAGAACATGCCGTGTAAGGCGTATAGGGAGGCCGTGAACGCTATCCTTGAGGCCGATGCCATCGTCATGGGACCCGGAAGCCTCTATACCAGCGTAATGCCCAATCTCGCCCTGCCCGAGATCGCCTCGGCGCTGAGGAGATCGAATGCCTTGAAGATCTATGTCTGTAACGTCATGGCCGAACCAGGCGAAACCGACGGATACTCCGTCTCGGATCACGTTCAGGCCGTCTTAGATCACGCTCCGATAAATCTGGATTACGTCGTCGTCAACAGCGGTATAGCATCGGAGGAGCTCATAAGACAGTACGTGCGCGAGGAGCTCGTCGAACAGTTCAACAGGATCAAATCGCAGGCTCAAGAA
Organism: uncultured bacterium; assembly: GCA_964535855.1. Taxonomy (GTDB): domain Bacteria; phylum Poribacteria; class WGA-4E; order B28-G17; family B28-G17; genus JAGGXZ01. The sequence continues at coordinate 225 of CAZHVH010000712.1, read as the reverse complement.
GCGATAGACGCCCTCGATTCGTCGGAGTGCAGGCTGGAGGAGTTGACGGAGATAGCGACTAAGATAGCCGAGCTTTCGAGAAGCACCAGCGATCTCATCGATCCATCGAGGGTTCAGGTGCTCTACAGGGAGGAGGTGGACGGCCCCAGGCTCGAGGGGATAAAGGTCATACAGGAGGATCTGATAACCGAGATGGAGATAACGGAAAGCCACGGCGGCGAGGTG
>CAZHVH010000711.1:0-1868 GCA_964535855.1 uncultured bacterium | reverse complement strand
AATGAGATTCAGGGATCTCCCTTACCCATTGAGCTGAGGGTATATACAATTATAGAGTCAGTGTCATCAAATTTCAACCGGATCATCGGGCTGCATCTTGATCCTGCTTTCCGGAGAGAGACCGGAGGAGTTCGAGAGAGCTATTCCGGGGTAATCCATTGATATCGATTGCCGCTTTCAGTATACTTTTGGGCACCTCAGAAAAAGCCGAGGAGGAGCTGTGATGAGAGGAACATCGCTGCTTATCCTGCTAACGCGCGCCATCATCGGCGTGTCCCCGGAAAACTTGACCGAGGGAAAACCCATCCTCGAAAGGATAGAATGGACGGACATATGGGTCACGAACGCCGATAGGGACGATCTACCTCGTGTGCTGATCGTCGGCGATTCGATCGCCAGAGGGTATTTCAACGTCGTCGAGAGTGAACTTCAGGATAAGGCATACTGCGCGAGATTCGCCACCTCGATGTTCCTGACCAACCTTTCTCTAACACGGTAAGTGTCGTAATCAAGGCAGGTAAGGAGCAAGCCGAGCGTCAGAAAGGAGAAAATCGAATGAAGGAGTTGAACCACCCAACATCGGGCAAAGGAAACGCTCTAAAATCATGGTCTAACAAGAAAGGAGAAGAAGCAATGAGAAAGTTAACTATTATTTCAGTTCTTCTGATCTGCTTTTGGGCTTCATGGATTTTTGCGGCCGAGAAAACGCCCCAAGGCGGTTATTCACTCAAATTCCGCCAAGTCCAACCCGTGCCGATCAGCAAAGTGAAGTTGGAGGATGGCTTTTGGGAACCCGCTGCCTTCCATGACGAGGGGCAAGCGCCTGTAACGCTATTTCGCATCGGCAATATGGAGACGAAAGCTGGGCAAAGCTTCCCGCGCAATGAAAAAATCGGGCGCATCTTTGACGAGTTCAAGGTTGATTGGACCGAGGCAAAAGGGGAGTTTGTATATCGCATCGCCGAAGGTGAAACGATTGCCGAGCCGAATTGCATCGGCATAATTAGGGCGGCAACGCATGAGTTAGGCGAATCGTTCCTGACGGTTAAGGTGAAAATTATGGGCGGCTACCGCGCCTGCCGCCTGAAAGTGGCGAGGGAAGGGGCAGAGGTGATGAGGGCGTATCTTGATGGATGCCTATTGGGGATTATGCGCGGGCGAGGCGAGGGCGCCGCGCACCCCGAAATCAAATTATCATTTGCAACCGAGGAGCAGTTCTTCAGCATCGTTGAGGAGCGAATCAGGGCAGGCAACTTGAAGCTTGAGAGCTATTGCGGAAACTCGTGGAGGTCGATGAGGAGATATTGTGGTGGATGACACCGGATATAAAAGGTTCATTGTGTTGGGGAAGCTGGAACCGGAAGAACTGACGCTCGATGAGGCGATAGATAGGGCGCTCAAAAACAGGGCCGAGTTGGAAGAGATGAGGGCCAAGATAAAGGCCGCTGAATGGGGACTGTTCCTGGCCAAAATCGATAGATACCCTAAGATCACCGCCGAGTACAGCTACGATGTGAACCTGGAGGGCGGTCGCAAAGCTCTCATTCCCCCTGTTCGACGGAGGTGTGTCGATGACGAACAGGGTTCGGGCATACTACGACTATAAGATCGCTCAGGCGGCCCTTAGAAAAGCCATGGGAGAGCTGAGATAAGACAAGACCCGTTAAACGGCAGACTGTGAACGATCAACGGCGGACGTGGGATCCTTTTCCGGTTCCCTCTCATCCTCTCGACCGGAGGGGATCATATATCGGTCAAGGAATGAACAGTTTAATAGCGGACGACTAGCACCGTCCCATCCCACATCCGAGCGAAATCGGAAATCGACATATCGAGCTGTCGGTCGTTATCGATTATCCTCACATAAG
>CAZHVH010000710.1:0-1871 GCA_964535855.1 uncultured bacterium | reverse complement strand
CCACTCGGGAGGGAAATATGTCGGAAATCAAGGCTGAGGTTCTCAAGATAGCTCAGGCGGCCAGAAAAGCTGCCGCAAAACTGGCTAACGTCTCCTCCGATGTCAAGAACACCGCCCTTCTGATAATGTCCAACAACCTCCTCGAAAAGGCGGAGGAGCTGAAAGAGGCCAATAGGAAGGACGTAGAGACGGCGAAGGAGAAGGGGTTATCTCAAGCGTTTATCGACAGGCTGACGCTGACCGATAAGCGAATAGCCGAGATGGCGGATGGGCTGAGGCAGATAGCCGCCCTGCCCGATCCCGTCGGGGAGATCACCAGGATGTGGCGACGGCCAAACGGGCTGGTAATAGGAAGGATGCGGGTGCCGATAGGGGTTGTGGGGGTCATATATGAGTCGAGGCCGAACGTCACCGCGGATGCCGCTGGGCTGTGCGTCAAATCCGGAAACGCCGTCATACTCCGCGGGGGATCGGAGGCGATTAACTCCAATCTGGCCATCGCCGGAATACTCGAGGATGCCGCCGCAACGGCCGGATTACCTGATAATTGCATTCAGATGATCAAGACCACCGACAGAGAAGCTGTTATGACGATGCTGAAGCTGGATGAATACATAGATCTGATCATACCTCGCGGAGGGAAAGGGCTTATAAGGACGGTGGTGGAGAACTCCTCCGTTCCCGTTGTCAGGCATGAAGAGGGGATCTGTCACGTGTATGTGGACGAATCCGCCGATCTGGAAATGGCCGTAAATATCTGCTTCAACGCCAAGGTTCAGCGCCCTGGAACCTGTAACGCCATGGAGACCATGTTGGTGCACTCGAAGATAGCGCCTGAGTTTTTGCCCAGGATGTGCAGGAAATTCCTCGACGCGGGCGTAGAGCTCAGAGGGTGTGAGAGAACACGTCAGATCTGCTCGGACCTGGAGATCACCCAAGCGGCCGAGGTGGATTGGTACACGGAATATCTGGATCTGATCCTCTCCATCAGGGTTGTCGACAGTCTCGATGAGGCGATAGACCATATCATGACCTACGGCTCACATCACTCCGACGCCATCGTCACACGGAACTATCAAAACGCCCAGAGGTTCATAAACGAGGTGGATTCGGCAGCCGTCTATGTGAACGCGTCGACAAGGTTCACGGACGGATATCAGTTCGGACTGGGTGCCGAGATGGGCATAAGTACACAGAAGCTCCATTGTCGTGGCCCGATGGGATTGGAGGATCTGACCACGCAGAAATACATCATCTACGGCAACGGACAGGTTCGAGAATGAAGATAGCGATAATGGGGGGGACGTTCAACCCGATACATATAGGGCATCTGATAAGTGCGGAGGAGGTTCACGACCATTTCGGATTCGACATCGTGATATTCGTTCCGGCCTCCGTTCCCCCTCATAAAAGCGGACCGGAGATAATAGACCCGATCCACAGGTACAATATGACCGCCCTCGCCATAGAGGGTAACCCGCATTTTCAGATCTCCAAGGTGGAACTTGACCGCGAGGGACCCTCATACAGCGTGGATACGGTGAGGGAGTTCAAGAGGCGATACGGCGAGAGGACGGAGATCGCCTGGATAATAGGTTCAGATCTGCTGCCTACCCTTACGACGTGGAAGGATTATGAGCTATTTCTGAGAATCTGTAAGCTTATAGTCACGACCAGGCCGGGATATGAGCCGAAGGACGTGCCGAAATCGATCCTCGATCGCGTCATCTTCTTCCAAATCACCGCCGTTGATATCTCATCCTCTGAGATAAGGAGGAGGGTCAGGGAGGGACGTTCAATCAAATATCTGGTGCCTAAAAAAGTTGAGGATTACATCTATCAGCATTCCCTCTACGGTGAGAGGGAGATGT
>CAZHVH010000709.1:0-1875 GCA_964535855.1 uncultured bacterium | reverse complement strand
ACGGCCTGACCCACGGCCAGAAGTTCTTCCCCACATACATGCTCGATTCGCCCATGTAGTACCCTTCCAACACCGATTTGTCCTTAATCGTGAGCCAGGAGGGGATATATCTGAAAAAGAGCTGTTCCCATTCGTTTTCAGGGGTGGCAAACCAGAAGGGATGGGCTATCTGGCCGAAGAGGTTCTGGAAGGTATCGTGACCGGCGAAGGTCATCGATACCACCAACATTATGTATATCACGAGAAGTTCAACCTGGTTGAAGGCCGAACGGGGGAGGAAACGCTTGAGCAGAAAGTTGAAGCAGGTGACAAGGAAGAGGATGAAAACCGGCTCGATGAAAAGCGGCAGGCACGACCCGTCCAGCGAGTAATATTTCACCTCGACCACGGTCACCCAGTAGACGTTTACCGGTATGAGCAGGATGCCGATGAGAAGCGATCGCAGCGTGACCCTGAACCGATCATCCTTTCGCTTGACGAACTTCTCCCTCATAAACCTTCTCCTATCAGCAGCTCAGCTATCTGGATCGCGTTCAGCGCCGCTCCCTTACGGAGGTTATCGGAGACCACCCACATGTTCAACCCGCACTCGATCGTATCATCCTCCCTGATCCTCCCCACAAACACCTCATCTTTGCCGGCGGCATCAACCGGCATCGGATATATCTGCCTCGACGGATCATCCTGGACGATGATCCCAGGTGCCTTGGAAAGTATCTCCCTGGCCTCATCCGCCGTTACTTTTACCTCCGTCTCTATGTTTACCGACTCGGAATGGGCATAGAAGACGGGAACCCTGACTGTGGTGGCCGTAACCCTTATCGAATCGTCCTCCATGATCTTCCTGGTCTCATTGACCATCTTCATCTCCTCTTCGGTATATCCGTTGGACAGGAAAGCGTTTGACTGCGGAATCTGGGGCAGGGCGTTGAAGGCGATCTGATAGGGGAATTTCTCGCAGACGACCGGCTTACCCTCCAGCGCCGCACGGGTCTGCTCCCTCAACTCCACCACGGCCGACCATCCCGCCCCGGAGACGCTCTGGAACGTAGTGACGACCACCCTCTTGATACGAGCGACATCATGTATGGGTTTAAGGGCCACCACCATCTGAATCGTCGAACAGTTCGGATTGGCTATTATGCCCTTATGTTTGAAGGCGGCATGTGGATTGACCTCGGGAACCACAAGCGGAACTTCGGGATCCATCCTGAAGGCGCTTGAGTTATCGATGACGACACATCCCTTCCGAGCGGCTATCGGCATAAACTCTCTGCTGACGGAACTTCCCGCCGAGGCGAGAACGATATCCAGCCCCTCGAATGAGTTTTCAGTCAGCTCTTCGACGGTGATCTCTTCCCCCTTGAACGGCAGCTTTTTTCCGGCCGATCTGCTAGAGGCAAGGAGTCTAAGGGATGCGACCGGAAACTCCTTCTCCTCCAGTATCTCCCTCATAACTCTTCCCACAGCGCCCGTGGCGCCGACTATGGCAACTCTATACCCACTGCTCATATCGGATTCAACCTCATCCTGAACTGGGATTCGGGCTATATTCTAACAAACATCCTCCGCTTGCGCAAGATCAACCTCTCTCAATTCTTCCTCCACGCCCTTACCCCTAGAGGAGGAATGAGGGGAAGCGCTCTATCTTGGGAGATTGGCTGAAGCGGTGAAGTACAATTGACATTCACGCTGAGGTTGTGGTAAATTTATCTTGCCTTCAAGCTCGATCGAAGGAGAGCGATATGAAATTTGGCGTCAGGAACGGAGTGCTTAGAAAACCGTGGAACGAGGTCTTCTACGAGGCGGCCAGGTTGGGATTTGACGGCGTGGAGCTCGACATAGGAGCCGATTACGCCAATACCCTCTTCTGGT
>CAZHVH010000708.1:0-1876 GCA_964535855.1 uncultured bacterium | reverse complement strand
ACCGTCCCACCCATACCTGGCGCAGATTCACAAGGTTCGATATCTTCAAAGATCCAAAGGTTAAAGCTATGAGCGAGATCAAACGTATCGTGCCCGATGGCAGGTATGTCTGGTTCTCGACAGATAAAGGGCTGTTGCGATATGATAAATATGCTGACTCGTGGATCAGGTACACCGTCAAAGATGGTCTCGTCTCCAACTATGTCGATCTCATTGTTCCCAGCGAGAGGGCGATCTGGCTCGGCTACTCCAACATCACTTATGCCACCAGGATAGATAGATCCACCTGGAGGTGCGAATCGTTCGATCTTAGCTCGGGCTTTCCGTGGGACAGGGTCTCATCCATCGCCCCTGACGGCAGATATGTGTGGGTAGGAACTGGAGCGTCGCTGCGCAGATATGACTCCGAGACGGGCGAATGGCGCAGGTTCACGGTTAAGGACGGGCTGGGCTCTAATGGCGTCAACTGGATTGCTGTGGATGACAGATACGTCTGGGTGGCCGCCTCCAGATGGGGCGGATCGGCCAGGCCGCTTTCGAGGTACGATAAACGCACCGGTCGGTGGGAGACCTTCTCCACGGCCGATGTGCTGGCGGACAACGATATAGATAGGATCGTGGTCACCCCTGAAAGGGTTTGGATCATATACGAGTTCTTCGAAGAGGCGGGGATAACCGAGTATGACAGGAAAAACGACGAGTGGATAACGATAACCCCTAAGGGGGAATGGGGAAGCGGTGTGACGGAGCTATGTGAGGACGGCGATTATCTGTGGCTTGGAACGATAAGCAACGGGGTGATGCGCTTCCACATCGCCTCAGGGACGTGGACCACCTTCGACAGAAAGAACGGGTTGTTACACGATCACATAAACGAGAGGGCGCTTAAGGTGGATGAACGATATGTCTGGGTCGGAACGCCGCTAGGGCTGAGCAGGTTCGACAAGAAGCTGGAATCCTGGACCCAGTTCACCCATCGCAAAGCTCTCCTGGGCAAGGAGGTTCGATCGATCGCCATCGACAAACGATATGTATGGGTGGGCACGACCAGCGGCCTCTCCAGATACGACAAGCAGCACGGAACCTGGGAGAACTATAGACAGAAGGGCGGAAGACAGGAGATGAGGGTCGGCGGCTCACGATGGAGCTGGTGGGAACCGCCATCGGAGGAGGGATTAGTGAACAATTGGGTGAACTCGCTCGCCGTGGACGACAGATACGTCTGGATAGGGACGCGCGAGGGGGCGAATAGATACGATAAGATCGCCGACAAATGGGACAGATACAAGCGGGAAAACGGCCTGCCGGATGAGGACATAACCTCGATCGCCATATCCGGAAACGACGTCTGGGTCGGAACCAACAGGGGGATAGGCAAGTTTCCCAGGACCTCCGATAATCCAAACGCGTGGGTCAGCTACACGTCAGGGATAGAGATCAAACCCGGCATCGTCTCGAAGGAGTTCGCCGAGACGTTGGTCAGCGACGAGGTGTGGTGCATAGCCGTGGATGAAAAATACGTCTGGGTGGGAACCCGAATGGGTGTCAGCAGATACGATAAGAGGAAGGATCTGTGGAAGACGTTCACCAAAGAGGATGGGCTGCCGGATGATAAGATCACCTGTATCGCCACAGATGGCACCAAGGTGTGGTTCGGAAGCGATAGCGGTGTCGCCGTCTACGATCTGAAAAGCATGGACTGGAGGAGCTATTCCAAGCAGGACGGACTTGCAAGCGACAGGGTTACATGTATAGCTCTGGACGGCGATCTCGTTTGGTTCGGAACGTACGATTCGGGGGTCAGCGTGCTCAACCTGAAGGATGGAACCTGGAGGACATATACCAGAAAGGACGGTCTCGTCCATAACAGCATCTA
>CAZHVH010000707.1:0-1877 GCA_964535855.1 uncultured bacterium | reverse complement strand
GGGGATTCGGGACGCAGGGAGTAATCGTCGTTCTCCGGGTCCACAAACAGCGGATCGGCGACCACGGAATGAGCGTCAAAGCCGCTCTCCTGCCACTCCTTAAGCGACTCCAACCCCGGCACCCCCCTATTTACCAGCTCTCCACCCCCTTTATGGAAGAAGAGGTTGTAGTCCGACTCTAAGGGCAACGATCTCTCGCCGCTCAGCTTAAACAGCAGAGCGTCGCCCGAAAGGCAGAAGATGTTCCTCAGCACCGTGATGTTCTCATGCCTCAGATTCCTGGGGTTCTGGAAGTTTATCTGGCTCCACTCCCCGTCCACGAAGATGTTGTTCTCTATCCTGACGTTCCTGTCATAATGCCACACATGCACGATCTCGCGGGCCCTGTAGACGATGTTGTTCTCCACCACAGTATCCCGGGTCTCACATCCTAGGTATATGCCCCATCCGGGACATCTGTCCGCGAAGGAGAACACGTCATGTATCAGGTTGTTCCTGATGATGATGTTCGAGTCGCGGACGAAGATCCCACCTCCGTCGTTCATCCCCTGCATCACGTTGTAGATCTCGTTGTACTCGATGATCAGCCCCTGTTCCTGGTATTCCCTCTCCTGAGGCTGATGTTCCGTCGCCCAGTGGCGGGTGTAGACGCCGGAGTGGGAGATGTCGTGGATGAGGTTATGGGAGATCACCCCTCCGCCGTCGTCGATGTTAATTCCGACAGCGCTGGGATACACCTGGCCGCAGTGATGGATGTGGTTGTATGCGATCAGATTGGGTTCTCCCTCGTAACTTCGACTGATGATTCCCCCTCCACCGGTATCGTAGATCTCGTTTCCGACGATCCGGTTGGCGTAGCCGGTTATCTCCAGGGCGTATGTGCCGGTGTTCCTGATGCAGTTGCCCTCAAACGTGCAGTATCGGGCGTTTTGAAGGGTTATGGTCGAGGGATGCACGATATCACCCACATCCCCGCAGTCGGGATAACCCATCTCTGGCAGATCCCAGTCTGTATCCGAGAAGGTCAGACCGCGAATGTTGATGTACTGGACGTACCTTCCCTTCAAGCCGCCCTCGAACCGCAGGAGTTCCCTCAACACGGGCGCTATGATCTCCAGGCTCTCGATATCGTCCGGAGGCCAGTAGTAAAGCTCGCCCGTAACCCTATCCAGGTACCAATCGCCGGGGGCGCTTAAACCCTCCAACACGTTCTCGATGTAATACCTATTCGGACCGCCAGCGCCGGGCCAGCCGATGGGGTGTTTGGCGTTTGGATCGAGGAACCTCACTATCCTTTTCCCCTCATCCAGCTCGGAGACGAGCAGCCTGGATTCGTTCCATGAGTGGAAGAGGACCACCTCTACGTCGCCCAAGTTATGCCATCTCTTGAAATCACCCTCCCTGTACCTGAAGGCGACCTTATCCACCGCCTCCTCGATGAAGTAGTATCCATCGCGAGGGATACGCGCTCTGGTCTGTCTCCTTCCGTTTGCGAAAAGCCCCCTGAAGTACCATCTTCCCTCTTTAACCTCGGGGATGTAACAGACTTTGATTTCGCCTTTATAGCTTTCCCAAGGCCCTTCGATCCTTCTTCCTCCGCTTATAACGGGCCTCTCGCCCGGATACGCCATGTATGTGATAGGGCACTCCTTCGTTCCGCTGTCCTCCGGGCCGAAGAGGAGCGGTTCGTCCAGGAAATAGGTTCCACCGCGCACCATTACCGTTATGGGCTCGCTTAAAGGCCCCTTCATTTTCATCCGGCGTATGGCATCCCTCGCCCTTGCGATGGTGGCAAAAGGCCCGTCCGTCCTATCGGCGTTAGGCTGCGGCAACCTTCCGGACCAGCCGTCATCGCCTTCCGTTGACACAAAGAAGGT
>CAZHVH010000706.1:0-1891 GCA_964535855.1 uncultured bacterium | reverse complement strand
CTAAGGACGTTTCAACGATCTAACGAAGGAAACAGGAAGGAGGGGATTGACATGCTTCCGAAATATCAACGGGCATTGCTCGGAGTTTTCCTCACGTTTTTAGTCGGGCTGCCGGTATATGCGGTGGAGGTCTTCAAGGTTTCGGAGTATAACGGTGGGCATCAGATCTGGTTTGAGGCCGAGGCTTACGACGCCCGTGAGCCGGACACCGACCAACATTTCGCCGTGGTCAAGGATAAGGATGCCTTTGGTGGGAAGGCGATTAATCGTACGGGCGCCAGCGGCGGCAGGCTCACCTACGTTTTCGATATCAGCAAGGCCGGAGGAAAAGGCGGAACCTGGTATTTCTGGGGACGGGTTATAGACCCGAGCAATCAGTCCGACTACATGATAGTGGTCGGTGATCCCGACGACAAGGCAGATGTCAAAAAGCTTCCGGACAATCCCCCGTTCCCAGGCGGCGATGGGGCTTTTACCAACGTTGATGATCGTATCTTCGAGGAGAACCTCGGCCCCCCCTGGACATGGGGCAGGTCAAGTCATGCCGAGGGACACACGAAGAGACTTCAGGACGGTGAGAACACGATGTATATCTTCCACCGGCAGGGAAATAGAACCGTGTTCTGGGACGTGTTCATGTGGACGGACGACATAAGCTACAGGCCCACGGATGACGATTATAAAAACGCCAAGGAGATGAAAGCGGGCGAACAGCCGGTGGAGTCCATCGGCAAGCTCGCGACGACCTGGGCCGCCGTGAAGTCCAACTACTAAGCAGTTTTGAGAATTTAGCAGGAGCGAGACATTCTTTACTAGAATGTCCTGCTCCTATGCTTATTTTTGCTTATTTTAAATGGAGTAGCTTATCCTGTTTTCCTATATGGGGGAGATATAAGATGAAAGTCATCAGGGAAAGGTTGATTGTTTTCCTGACGCTGGCGGCGATAATATGCGGTGGCATATCGGGGTTCGCCGTCGCAGTGGACACTCTGGAGGCGCCGATGATAAGTAAGCCTCCTATCATCGACGGAACCATCGGTGAGGATGAATGGAAGCCGGCCGTGAAGACGGAGGTCACGCCGAATACCGGAAGTTGGGATTTCGGCAAAACGGAGGTGAGTTACGTCTTCTACGTCATGTATGACGAGAATTACCTGTACGTTGCCGCCAGACTGACGGACGATGACATTCAAACGGATACCGCCCCTGAAGGAAGCATCAACGGCCAGACGTGGAAGGATGACTCGGTGGAGATCTTCGTCGATGGCAATCATAACCACGCGCCGAATGCGTTTGTCGCTGCAGAATACCAATTCGGCGGGCAATTCGTCATCACGGCGAAGAACGCCGTAAGATATGAGAATTCAGGTGCTAAAAGCTTCGGCGATGGCCCGGATGACGATTACTATGCCGTGGCTGACATCAAGGACAAAAATCACTGGGAGATGGAGGCGAGGCTGAAATTGGCTCTGTTTGGCTCCCCCAAACAGGGCGATACCGTTGGGTTCAACATCAGCACGAATGATGACGATGGCGGCGGTGATGAGGAGGCGGCGCTTTTCTGGACGGGGAAACCACCTGATATATACAAGAATGAAGCGGTATGGGGAGACCTCGTTCTCGGCGAGTTTTATGCGGTCTCACCTGCCGGCAAACTCATCACCACATGGGGACAGATAAGATAGGTTTTATCAAGTGGAGGGATAACGAGACGCGAGTTCATCAGGTCAGCGGTAGGCGTGGCGTTCATCGCCTCGTTTGGAATGTCCGCTACCGGTTCGGAACCCACAGGGAGGAGAAAAATGTCCGACAAAGTCAGGGTCGCCACAATGCAATCGAATCATGTGCCGACCTGCGACGGGTTGAAAACCAATCCATTTAGCGACGATTT
>CAZHVH010000705.1:0-1894 GCA_964535855.1 uncultured bacterium | reverse complement strand
TTCTGTTTGCCAACTCCACTACCAGATCCGGAAGCATCCACACGGTCAATCCCAGAGGTAAAGCGAGAAACGCGGGAAAGGGGAATTACGTTTCTCGCTTTTCCCGCCTTTCTCGCCTTTCCCGCTCTCTTAAACTTCCCCTACTCCTGATCCTCATCCCTGTAGCTGTAGTAATAATGCCGGTAGTAATAGTAGTAATATGAGCCGTAGTGTTTGGAGTAATCGACGTTGTTGAGGATGACGCCGAATATATCCGTCCCGACGTTTTTCAGCCTCTCCACGGCCTGCTGCGCCAGATCTCTCTTCGTTCCCCCCGCTTCGATCACCAGCAGGGCGATATCGGCGTATCTCGATATGACGGCGGCGTCGCTCACCGAGAGAAGGGGCGGAGTATCGAATATCAGCAGGTCAAACCTCGATTTCAGCTTATCCATCAGCTCCTCCATCCTCTTCGACTGGAGGAGCCTGATGGGGTTCGGCGGTTTGATGCCGCTGGTGATAAGATACAGATCCTCGACGGAGGTCTCCCTCAGGGCCTCACCGAGCAGGTTATCGATATCGTCGGAGTCGGCCGTTATCAGCTCCGATACTCCTCCTTCTCTCTCCCCTGAGAAGATCCTGTGCAGTCTTGGCCTTCTCATGTCCAGGTCCACAAGCAGCGTTCTGACGCCGGATTGAGCGCAGGTTATCGCGAGATTCGCCGCCGTTAGGGTTTTCCCCTCGTCAGGTGTGGGGCTTGTGATGAGTATGCTTTTGATCTTCCCCTCGCCGCTGTTAGCAAACTGTATGTTCGCCTGGATCGCCCTATATCCCTCTATGAAAGGTTCCCTTGTGTTCTGATGATAAATGATAATTCTACCTAAAAGCTCCTTAAGCCGTTTTTCGTATCTCCTGCTGTGTTTTCTACGTCTCTGTGGATTCGATGGATCCCCCTCAGATATCTTTAAGAGCTCATCGGGGATTTTCGCCGTGGGGATTTCAGGTATGATACCCACGACGGGAAGCTGGAGATATCTCTCGACGTCCGCGTCTCGCTTTATCGTATCGTCTATATACTCGAGGAAAAAGGCAACACCCAATCCGAGGGCCAATCCCACCACAACGGCAAGCATGAGGGAGCGCTTCCTTTTAGGGCTTATGGGGAAGTTCGGGGGAGAGGCGCGTTCTATTATGCTCACCCCCGGGTTTTTCATCCTCTTCATCAGTTCCAGCTCGCTCCGTTTATCCATGAGCTGAACATATGCCTGCTCGTATATCCTGGCCTCCCTTTCCAGCTTCGATAGCTCCACCTCTTTCGAGGCGATTTCGGGGTGAGCCTTTTTGAAGTCCGCTATCTTTTTCTCCAGCAGGAGCCTTTTCCTTTCGAGCCCGTCCACTTTGACCCTGAGGTCGGCGAGCTGACGGATGAGGCTCTGCCATTCGGAGATGGGGTTTAGATCGGCTCCCCTTCGGATTAGGTTTCGGAACTCGTTTTGCAGTTGTCTTTCGGCCTCGTTGATTTTGTTTTGCAGGTCGATGACGCTGGGCGCGTTTCCGGTGTATCTTTCCTTGAGGGCGGCGAGCTGGACCCTCCATTCGGTGATCTTCCTCTGCAGGAGGTCTATCTGTGAGGTGTTGAGATCCAAGCTGGAGATCATCTCCCTTCTACGTTCAATCCTTTCCTGGAGCGATTTGAGCTCGGCCTTTGCCAATTCCTCATCGAGCTGGGTTTTGCTGAGCTGGGATTGCAGTTCGCCCAGTTTGTTCAGGAGCCCGAAGCTTATCTCGCCTCCCTGGGATGTAACGGTCTCAAACAGTCCTTCCTTCTCCTTGAACCTTGTCAGTTTCTCCTCGGTTTGTCTCAGTTTTCCCTCCACGGTTTGCATCTGTGAGTTGAGGAATGAGAGGGCGTCGT
>CAZHVH010000704.1:0-1895 GCA_964535855.1 uncultured bacterium | reverse complement strand
CACTTGACAAAACCCTCACATAATGGTATCTTTTGTAAAGCTGTTAGCACTCTCATCATCCGAGTGCTAAACCTTGGGGGGATAACCTTGAGAGGATTGAACTCCACAGAGCTGACGGAAAGACAGAGGAAGATACTGGAGGCCGTCATACATTGCTATACGTTCACCGCCGAGCCGGTCGGTTCCAGGACCGTGGCCAAGAGGTATAACCTCGGTATCAGCCCTGCCACGGTTCGAAATGTGATGGCGGATCTGGAGGAGATGGGTTACCTATTCCAACCTCATACCTCCGCCGGAAGGGTGCCGACCGAAAAGGGGTACCGCCTCTATGTGGACGAGCTGATGAGGGAGAGCGGATTGACGCGGGAGGAGAAGGAACTCATAGAGAGGGAATATGAGAAGGTGAAACATCAGCTCGATAGAATTATGGAGCACACCTCGAAGATCCTCTCCCTGATCTCCAGATACGTTGGGGTGGCCGTCACACCGCCGATGCATGAGGGGGTGTTCAGGCACATCGAGTTGATCTCCGTCGGGGCCAATACGGTGTTGTCCGTGATCATAACCGCTTCCGGTATGGTGCGGAATAAACTGATATCGCTCGATTTCGAGATACCTCGTCAGGAGTTGGAGAGGATAGCCGATATCATAAATGAGAGGTTGTCGGGGATAAGCATGAGCAGGATAAGGGATCTGGCCAACGATCCTATGGAGCTCAGAAGTATGCTCGGGCTGGAGGGGGAGAGGTTCAGCGTGGTTCGATACGCCCTGGATTTCGATCCGGATGTTCAGGTGTATCTCGACGGTCGAGCGAACATGCTCTCTCAACCCGAATTCTCCTCGGTGAAGCGGATGGAGAGGATCTTCAGAGTGCTGGAGGAGAGGGATCGGGTATGGAGGATCCTGTATCCGGCCGGAAGAACAGGAGAGGTACAGGTCAAGATCGGCAGTGAGGTCAAATGCAGGGGGATGGAGGAGTGCAGCGTTGTCAGCGCCGTCTACAGGGCCGGAGATATGGTAGGAACCATTGGGATCATAGGCCCTAAGAGAATGGAATATCCGCGCGTCATACCGCTCGTCAGATACACAGCGAGGATGGTCAGCCAGGTGTTGGGAGGATGATGGGCTGGGAAATGCCGCCCGCCGGGATCATCCCAGTCCTTGTCGAAGGCGGGGTATAAATAGCCCGGCACCGATCCCGAGCGGATCGGTCGAGACGGAGAGATCATGGAGGAGAGGGAAAAAGAGGTGAAAACGGAGGAGGTTAAAGCTGAACCTGAGGAGGAAAAGGCCGAGGGCAATCAGCAGGAGGAGAAGCTGCTCTCCGAGTCCCTCGATGAGATAGAGAGGATAAAGGCCGAGGCCGAGGCTGCCAGGGATAGATTGCTCAGGGCTGCGGCGGAGTACGAGAACTTCAAAAAGCGGGCTGAACGTGAGAAAGAGGAGGCGATGAAGTTCATCGCCGAAAGCATCGTGCTCGATATCATCCCGATCATCGATAACCTCGACAGGGCGATAAAATCGGCTAAATCTGACGAGAGGAAAAACTTCGATGCTCTGCTTCAGGGGATCGAGATGATACAAAAGCAGATGTTGAGCGTGCTCGAAAAATACGGCGTCGGCATCATAGAGTCCGAGGGCCAACCCTTCGACCCTAGAATCCACGAGGCTATCCTGCAGGTTCCCTCGGAGGAACATCCCGAAAACACCGTCGTGCAGGAGTTCGAAAGGGGATACACGCTTCACGACAAGGTCATCAGACCGGCCAAGGTGATCGTTTCAAAACTGCCTGAGCCGAAGGAAAAGGAGGAGGGTGAAAGCGTAGATGCCTAAGGTGATCGGAATAGACCTCGGCACGACCAACTCCTGCATGGCCATCTTCGAGGGCGGAGAGG
>CAZHVH010000703.1:0-1896 GCA_964535855.1 uncultured bacterium | reverse complement strand
CCAGCGCCCCCGATTCCTGAAGCCTCACCTTTAACCTGGCCACCTCGGGATATTCAGGGAAAACAACGGTCTCGAAGAGGTTGTACAACAGCGAGGAGACCGATTCGGGGGAATTAATCCCTTTAAACCGCTGAATTAAAATATTAGCATTTCCTCTCGGTTTAGTCAACCGTAAGTTCCTATATGCCCACCCGGTGGAGATATGGATCGCTGGGTTGAGCAATAGAAACCAGATCTCGCCGATGAAGGGGATCCTCGTCAGTTTATCGCCGATTCCCTCTCCGAGGGCAGTGCCTCCCAGGATACAGAACGGCACATCAGCGCCTATCTCAGAGCCGAGTTCCATCAGAGTTCTCCGGGGAAGGTTGAGGTTGAAGAGCTCATTCATCCCGATCAGGACAGCGGCTGCGTCCGCGCTACCCCCTCCAAGTCCAGCGCCGATCGGAATCCGCTTATGTATCTCGATTTTAACCCCCATCTTAAGGCCCGCCGTCTCCTTGAGCAGCTTCGCCGCCCTGTATGCCAGGTTCATCTCGCCCGAAGGTAATCCCGGAACATCGCACTCCACCCATATCCCCTCGGATCTCTCGATGATCAGCTCATCGGCAAGGCTTATAGATTGAAAGATCGTCAGTATATCGTGATACCCGTCCTCCCGCCTCCTCAGGACATCCAGATAGAGGTTCACCTTGGCATGTGCAACAAATTTCATCGCGCACTTCGAATCGTGACACCCGGAGGTATTTCAACCGAGAAGATGGAATCCGGTATGTCGACGTTCACCTGTGGATTTGACGCCGAGAAGA
Source organism: uncultured bacterium (assembly GCA_964535855.1). GTDB lineage: Bacteria > Poribacteria > WGA-4E > B28-G17 > B28-G17 > JAGGXZ01. The sequence goes on along the minus strand of CAZHVH010000703.1, from coordinate 1,090 downwards.
TCACCCTTGTCTTTTCCCTCTCCCTCAAAACCTTAACCTTAAGGGGCCTTGGAAGGCCGTCGACGATGGAGTAGGAGGAAAAGGAGACATCTTGGATCGGCTCTCCGCTCCTATCGTAGATGATCCACCTTGAGACCACGTACCTTCCCTCAAACCTCCTCACCCTTGTCTCCTCCAGGGTTTGTCCGAAATTAAACCTGATGGCGTATCCGCCGTCGGTGCGGATACCGATCTTTAACCTCCTCCTGTCCCTACCGAAAATGGGATTAGCCAACACGGCCCCTCGCACGTCGGAGATCCGTATCCCGATCCCGAAGATCTCCTCCAGCAGCTTATCCGAGAGTTTATCGGATATCGCCTCCTTTTCCTGGGTGAGGAGCATCAGGAAATCGTCACCGTTGGCGATGATCACCGCTCGAAGCTCGTTTAACGCGCCGAGCAGATCAAGCCTGAACTTATCGGGATACTTATATCGCAGATATCCCCTCAGCTCCTGATGCGATCCGGCGGAATCCACCGAGAGGGTCAGAGTTGCCCTAAAGCTCCCCATAAGCAGCGCGGTGGAATTGAGTGATGAGACGATCTCCTCCGCCAGAGGAGCATCGATGGGGCGAAGCTCCTCCAATTTCAGATTCGAACCGCCGCATCCGGACAGGATGATAAGGAAAAGGATCATACATATGGATTTTCTCATGCCTCAGATTATATCACCGCCCTCGCGATCGGTCAAGTAGGGGCTAGGCATTCAAAGAAGAATGTCTAGCCCCTACTCTCTGTTACCGGGATGGTTCATCTTGAGGGCGCAAGGCCTTGCGCCCCCTACAACGGCGGAAATTGTCACCCTAATTGTGAACCATCTCCCTGTTACCGATAAATTTCTTATGCACTCCCTCCGATCAAGCAGTTTGAATTCTAAGCACAGGATATCTGTAGGGCATCGGCTTTGGGCCCAGCAAGGGTTTGAAATACTCAAGTCCTTCAGGTGTGGCGTTCATCTCCTCGGAATCGTAGAACCTCTTATCCACCTTTCGTGGAATCACATGACCTTCTTCATCTAATTCCAGCACCTCATCTAAGCTCAGAAGCACGG
>CAZHVH010000702.1:0-1897 GCA_964535855.1 uncultured bacterium | reverse complement strand
ATCGAAAGGGCGATCTCATCTCTGCCGGAGAAATATAGGGCCGTGGTGATTATGCATCATATCGAGGGGCTGGGGTTAAAGGAGATAGCTAAATCCCTCGATGTGGCGCAGGGAACGGTTATGTCAAGATTGGCAAGGGCAAGGGCCATGCTTAGGGAAAAACTATCCGGATATGTCGAGGGGGATTGAGCCATGAGATGCGAGGAGGTAAGGGAGATACTTCCGGAATATTCCGTTGGGGCGTTGAAACGGAGGAAAGTCAGGGATGTCGAAAGACATCTCGAGATCTGCCCCGATTGCAGAAGGGAGTTGGCTGCCCTCAGAAAGGTGGGAGAGATGGTTGAGAGTCTGCCGCTTGAGAAACCTCCCGCCGATATCTGGGACTCCATAGCCGTTCGGATCGAGGCCGAATCTCAGGCAAGAGGAGAGGTCCTTTGGAGGCGATGGTTGAAGCCTAAGCTCATACCGGCATGGGCAACCCTCGCTCTGATGGGACTTATAGCCTGGATCTATCTGGGATTGATAAGGTCGCCCCAGCAGAAAACTCAACCTGTGATCCCCCTCGAGCTGAAACAGCACGTGGTGGCCGCCTGGGATTCTCCCTTCTCCGATACCGCCGCCCTAGCGCTATACATAGGGGAGGGAACCCAATGAGAAAAGGGGCTTTCATCTGGATCGTCATAACCCTGATAACGATGCTTTCAGCCATATCGAGCGGCGGTGGGATAGCATCTCAAAGCCCCGAATCGATCCTGAAGGGCGCTTACAAGGCGGAGGATACCCTGCAGGTGCACGGGATTAAGGAGACGATCGCCACCCTTCCAAAGGGCACGGTTAAGGTGCGCGTGGAGCTCTGGCAATCCAATGGGAAAAGGCTTCAGATATACCTTGCCGGCCCCTTAGTGGGCGATAAAGTTCTGGAGATGAAAGGCGACGTCTACTATATCTCACCCAAGCTTCGAAGGGTAACGGTGACTCATCCGCCTATAGTCCCAAATTCCGCCATAGACCTCATGCTGAGAAACTACAGGGTCGAGAGAGCTGGTGAGGACCTCATCGCCGAAAGAAGATGCGTTATACTCTGGATAAAGCCCGTTCATAGGGGTAATCCCTCCAGGAAGGTGTGGATCGATTCCGAAACGCTCTTCCCGCTCCGAAAGGAGAGCTATAACTCCAACGGCGAGCTGGAATCGGTAAGCATGTTCACGGAAATCGAATATGCCCCCGATATACCTGAGGGACTGTTTAAACTGCCCGAGGGATGGATGACGGTCGAACGCCCGGGATTCAAGCCGATCGATCTGGATCGAGATCTTTCATCCGAACTCGGATTTAAACCCATACTGCTTAAAAACCTGCCTGAGGGATACGTCCTTTCCGGCGCTTTCATCAACGCCGCTGCACCCGGCCCGCTGCTTCAGGTGAAATACACCGATGGCATGAACCAGATCTCCCTCTTCGAGAGGATTAAGGTTCGCGGAAGGGGTATGGGCATGGGATGGATGCGCGGGCGAGGACGAAGGATGATGGGAAGGAAGATGATGTGGGGGCGGAAGGCATGCATGATGTTTGAGGACATTGGGGTGCAGGCCGGAAGAGCGGTGATGGTGCCTCATCCCAGACTTCTCATCACCATCGTCGGCGATGTCTCCGAGGAGATCATGCGTCATATCGTCGAGGAGAACTTCAGGTAACTGAAATCTATGACGTCCGCAGTCCGCCGATTCTTTACGGTCATTTGTCGTCATTTATAGTCATCTGTGGTCACTGCTTGAATGACAGCGAAGCTAGATGACCCAATGGCTACAAATGACCGTGGAGCACCAGACGGCGGATAATTAGCCGCTTGAAAGGTCAGATCTTTTGCGAGGTTACTTATTCGGTTGACTGAGGAAAA
>CAZHVH010000701.1:0-1900 GCA_964535855.1 uncultured bacterium | reverse complement strand
GATATGATCTCCGAGGAAAACGAGGGGATATTCTCCGCGATCTACCCCTCCCTTAAGGGGAAGCTCAGCGGACGATCAACCCTCCACATCGTCTCCGGCCTCCTGATGCTCCTGGATTACATGAGGTTCGCACCCGGCGAGGGCTTCTTCTCGGAGATCAGAAGGTCGGGGATGGTCGGCAGGGTCATCGAAACCCTCGGTGAGGATATCAGCCTCCTGGATATCTTCAGCGGCATGATCCTGGGCAGGGGGTTCGACCTGGGGTTCATCAAGTTCAGGATCGAAGGCCGTCATCTGGAGAGGCTCAAGGAGATCTCCTCAAAATATAGAGGGTACATGCTGGAGATGGCGAAATACTGCTCCGAGAACGACCTCCGGCCTGAGGAGGTGTTGAGGGACCCGAAGGCCCACTCCCTGGTGATCGAAAGGGCGTGGGGATCGGTCGAGGGATATGTCGAATACGAGATCAAACTGATGGAGGATTTCAGGGATTGGGTCTCGAAGATGGAGAGGGTGCTGGAGCTGCCGATCGAACCCATAGCGCCGATGTTGATAAAGGCCAGGATAAACAGGGATCCCGAGGATCTCGGGCTCTCGGAGAGGGCCATCGAGGAGATGGTCAAATCCCTCAAATCGCTGCTTTCAGACGTGGTTCTGATCGTCGATCTCTTCATAACGGAGAAAAGGCGTTCCTTCGAGGAGAGGATGAGCGGGATGATCGATTCAGGCTAAACATATCCCCGGCGGCTGCCGATGAAGATGTTGTAGTCTGACCGACAGGGAGGATCGAGATGAGACCTTGTCTCCGATCGGCAACCGCTATGGCTCTCCTGATGTTTTTGTCCCTCACCCTCTCCCATGCCTTCCCCGTCAAACACAGGGTGAAATTCGGTGAAACCCTTTGGGAGATTTCTCGTAGATATAACGTGTCGCCCCAACAGATCATGAGGGCCAACCATATAACGCCGAGGGATTATCTGGTGATCGGACAGACGCTGATTATCCCAAAACCCGATCGTTCAGCAGGTGATGGTCGAAGGGCGAAAGCCTCTCGTCTACCGACCCCTGTCCCCCGATCCTTCGATGAGGGGTTGAGGTTGACGAGCCCTCTCCCGCGCGGCGCCCGGATGACATCGCCGTTCGGGTGGAGGATACATCCGATAACGGGGCGGCGCGAGTTCCATAAGGGTGTTGATCTGGCGGCCAGGATCGGCACCCCCGTCAGGGCGGCTGCCGCCGGCAGGGTGATCTTCGCCGGACGGCTGGGAGGATACGGCCTGACGGTGATAATCGATCATGAAAACGGGGTATCGACCCTATACGGACATCTATCCGTCATCTCCGTGGGCCCGGGAGAACGGGTCAAAGGCGGGGAGAGGATCGGACTTTCAGGCAACAGCGGCCTTTCCACAGGGCCACATCTCCATTTTGAGGTGAGGGTGAAAGATGAGCCGGTTAACCCCAGGAGGTTCGTCGAGTTTTAAACGAGGGATACCGTATATCGTGGCGATCCTTTTCGTGCTGACGATATACGTTCGGGCCTTTTCGGAATACAGAGGCGATATAGGCGTGAGGCCCTTGGGGATGGGCGGCGCCTTCGCCTCGCTCTCCGATGACCCCACCGGCGTCTTCTGGAACCCCGCCGGGATATCCGACATAAGGCGCAGGGAGTTCGTCTACGATCTGTCTCAGGGGGCGCTGTCCGCCGCGTGTCCCATAGGCCGATTGGGCGTGCTCGGCTTCAGCGTGGTCGATATGAACTACGACGATAGGTTTCTGATAGATTCCCCCTTTAACCCATTCGGCATGTTTCTGACGGGCGACAATCAGATCCTGCTCTCATATGCGAAGCGGTTCAAAAGCGGCGTGGCCTTCGGATGGAACGTGGGCTATAACCGTG
>CAZHVH010000700.1:0-1903 GCA_964535855.1 uncultured bacterium | reverse complement strand
AGGAACTGTAGATGTGGAAAGGCGGATGCCTTCGGCGCGGCATTAGCCTATAGCCTCAACGCAAAAGCATTACGGGCGACTTTGGATCTCACAAGTTTGAGGAAACAGCCAGCCTTTGCGCTATTCCAACAAGGTTGACAGAAGCGGCTTGATGTGCTATACCTAAAATGGACTTGCCCCGCCTAAAATCTGGGGAAGTTTAATCCAACCCTTAAAGAACTGCCATCTTGTCTGGGGCGAACCGGAAAAGATCGTTATAGCGTTCGGTAATCTTTCTGCCATCCATGGGGGGAGAGATCGGGTGGATATGAGGGGACGGTTTATATGGGCGAAGCTGATTTTCATCGCTATGGTGATCGTGCCGCTGAATAGTCTGTGGGTGATGGACACCGGCGTGGTCGGACACGGCGTGAATTTCACGCGCGTCTCCCTCTTCATGAACACCATCTTCATCATCTTCGTCCTTACCTTCCTGAACGTGCCTTTGAAGCGGTTTCTGCCCTCATTATCCGTGACGAAGAGGGAGATGTTGCTTCTATACGCCATGTTATGCGTCTCATCCGGCATAGCCGGGTTTGATATAATCCAGAGGCTCTATCCGTTGTTGGGTCACGCCTTTTATTTCGCCACGCCGGAGAACGAGTGGGCGGAGCTCATCCATCCCTATGTCCCCAAATGGCTTGTGGTCACCGATAGATCGGTCTTAGATGGATATTACAAAAGGGGGTTCTTCTACAGAACCCTTTACAGGGAGGAGTACATAAGGGCATGGCTCGTTCCCTCCATAGCGTGGTCGAGTGTGGTCATAGCGGTCGTCCTATGCATGCTTTGCATGAACCTGCTGATCCGCCGCCAGTGGACGGAACACGAGAGGCTCGCATATCCTTTAGCTCAAATTCCAATGGAGATAATAGATAGGGAGATCAACCTCTTCAGATCGAAGCTGTTATGGATAGGCTTTGCCATATCGGGGGGCAGAGATCTGATAAACGGCCTCCATTACCTGTTTCCGGTCATCCCGACCATACTGTACGGACGGTTCATGTTGAGTCAATACTTCACGACCAAACCGTGGAACGCCCTGGGATGGGTTCCGATCGAGTTTCATCCCTTTGCGATAGGTCTGGCCTATTTCATGCCCCTGGACATGGCCTTTTCCACATGGTTCTTCTACTGGTTCTGGCGCTTTGAGAGGGTGCTCGGAAGCGTCATAGGCGTGAAGGCCCTGCGAGGCTTCCCGTTCGTATGGCAACAGTCCATAGGGGTTTGCCTTGCGATATTGCTCTTCGTCCTCTGGATGTACCGGTTTCAGGCGTTGAGAATCCTAAAAAGCCTCCTGGGATATCCCGACAAGGATCGAGATGAACTAAGAACGTGCAGATGGGCGATCCTGGGCTTCCTGCTCAGCTTCGGGTATCTCGTGGGATTCTGCTATTTTGCCGGAATGAAGGTGTGGGTCGCCTCGGCCTTTTTCCTCATCCTCCTCTCATTCTCGCTCGTCGTGACCCGCATCAGGGCGGAGATCGGATATCCGATGCACGATCTGGCCTTCCGGCCTGAGGATATCATGGTGACGGTTTTGGGAACGAGGCCGATCGGACCGGAGAACCTGACGATGTTCGGCTATCTGCATTTTCTCTCCTATGCCCACAGAAGCAACCCTCAACCCCATCAGCTCGAGGCGTTTAAGATAGCCGAAAGGGCAAAGCTCAAGATGGATAGACTTCTGATCCTGGGGATAATCCTGGCGATCGTCGTCGGCTCGCTCTCCGCCTGCTGGGCCTATCTGCATACCGCATATAGGTTCTGGGGGAGCACGTGGGACGGATGGCCCAATTTCAACAAGATCCAGAGATGGCTCAGCTACTCGCGCGGACCAAACGTGAGATCCATGATCTGGATG
>CAZHVH010000699.1:0-1903 GCA_964535855.1 uncultured bacterium | reverse complement strand
TTGAAGCTCTCCACGGCATGGGAGATAGAGGCGTATATATGGAGGATAGCCATGCAGAGATTCCCCGAACTGTTGAATTGGGTGGGAAGATGAATCAAAGGAGAGGGATAAATCTCGGAGTCATAGGACTGGGAGGATGCGGTGGGAAGCTCGCCGAGCTCTTTCACAGGCTCGGATATCCCGCCATCGCTGTGAACACCTCCTCCGCGGATCTCTCCTCGCTCTCCATCCCCGAAGAGTGCAAACTGCTCCTGGGACCGGGTGAGGGAAGCGGAGGAGATATCGAGAGGGGCAGGGAGTTGATCGAGGAAAACGGGGAGATCATCCGCCGGAGAGTCTCCTCGCTTCTCGAACCTGCTACGGAGCTTCTGATCCTATCAGGGACGGGAGGCGGCACAGGGGGGAATCTAGCGCTGCTGGCGGAAAGGCTTGAAGATCTGGGCAGATCCATCTCCTTCATGACCGTCTTGCCCGCCGATTTCGAGGGGACACAGGTTAAGATGAACGCCGTGAAGGCGATCGATGAGCTTACCGCCCTTAATATGGGCTCCACACTGATGGTCGATAGTGCCACGCTCATCGATCGGGCGAGCGAGGGTGGGATGATGAAGCTATATGAACGGATCGATAACCTGATCGTCACCCCTCTGGACGAGCTGAACAGCATCAGCTACGATGAGTCGCTTCTGCCGCTTTACCCGTTCGATCCGTCGGATCTGAGGGCCCTCATGCTGCAGGGTGGCGTTATGACGCTGATGAGATTGGATCTCCTTTCAGAGGATATCTCCTCCCCGGGCAGGCTTATCTTCAGGATATGGGATAAGATATTGAGGCTAGCACCCGTATCGGGGATCGATCCCACCACGGCGTCCGGATGCGGGGTGGTGCTCATGGCGGGCGAGGAGGCGATGAGCGAGGGTGGCGAGAGAACTTTTGAGATTCTGCGTGAGCATCTGGCTCAGGTTGCCGACGGATGCAGGATATATCCCGGCCTTTACCTGACCCGGGAGGAGCACGTCAGGCTATATCTGATCCTTTCAGGCCTCGATCTCCCCGATAGAATTGCGGAACTCAGAGAACAGGCGGAGAGGGAATGGGGGAAGCTTCAGGAAAAGCGGGGCAGGAAACGAGAACTGCTTGAAGCTAGACCTGTACCTAAAGCTCAACCGGAGGTCGAGAGAGCGGCCGCTTTGACCAAAGAGGAACTCGAATCGCTCAGGATACTGGAAACACCTGGCGGCCTTCGGGATTCTTTCCCTCCGTTGATCGGGAGAATCGCCCCGCTGGATCATATCGGCGAGAACGAGCTTATAGCCTTAAAGAGGATGGCTTCCAGCCTGGCTGAGATGACCCGATCCTCAAGGGAGCCGCTTTTGAAGGTGACCGAGGATTATCCCGAGATGGACGATTTCCTGGCCCTACACTCCTTTAACGTAGCATTGCTCTCCGCATATCTGGGGAGGGGGATGGGCTTGAGCGAAGAGGACGTCGAAACTTTGATCCTAGCCGCTCTGATTCACGATCTGGGGATGTTCAAGTTGCCTAGGGAGCTCGTTTTCGCCCCCAGGAAGTTGAACGATGAGGAGATGAATGAGATCAGGAGGCATCCCGAACTTGGGGTCGAAATGGTGGCGAATACCCCCGATCTCCCCGTCCAGGTGCCCATGGTTTTGATCCACGAACATGAGAGGATGGACGGTAGCGGATATCCGGAAGGGATATCCGGGGATGAGATCCATCAGTTCGCTCGCATCGTCTCCGTCTGTGACGTCTTTGAGGCGATCTCACATAAACGTCCTCATCGAGATCCCTTCCTGCCGTATGAGGCGATGAGACAGGTGATAGAGATGAGCAGGGTCCAGCTGGACTATAAGGTCGTCAGGGCATTCGTTGATCTGATGTC
>CAZHVH010000698.1:0-1912 GCA_964535855.1 uncultured bacterium | reverse complement strand
CCTCAACCTAAACCTTAACCTGTTTTTGCATCCCACTACACTCAGCGATAATATGGGCGAAAGTAATTTGACGTATTCCTAGATCACTTTACGGAGCCAGAAGGTGTCAGAAAGCACACCGGCCTTGCGCAACCGCTGCTGGGAAGCCAAGCTCTACAATTGTGAACCATCCCATAGATCCGCTGGATTTGCCCTTATAGGGGAAATGAGATATAATTCGGCACGATAAATTTCAGGGGAGGTCAGGATAAAATGAACGTGATCCTCATCTCATTTGACACTTTGAGACAGGATCACCTCGGCTGTTACGGCCATCCTAAGCCCCTCTCGCCGAATCTGGACGGATTGGCCGAGGGGGGAGTTCTCTTCCGTGACGCCGTGGTGAACTGCGGTTGGACCTTACCTCAACACATCACCATGATAACCGGCACACATCCGCTCAAACACAGGCTTATCTATCTGAGGAGACGATGCACGCTGAGGAAATCCATAAAAACCCTGGCCGAGCTCTTCAGGGGGAGGGGATATCTCTGCTTCGGTTTCGCCAACACGAACGGGTACGGCGGCGGATGGGGTTACGGCTTCTGGCGTGGAATGCACCATTACACCACCGTATTCCCGTATAACAACATGATGGAGCTGCTTCCGGAAGCCATCTCATGGGCGTTAAACATGGCGGGGACCAAGCCCTTTTTCATGTACATCCACACCAACGACACCCATGAGCCTTTCGCTGCCAGCGAGCCTTTCGGCTCAAAATGGGGGAAGGAGTACATCAACCGCTACGAAGGCGAGGTCAGCTATGTGGACCATTACTTCGGAGCGGTGCTCAAGGAGATCGAAAGAAGGGGGCTGACGAAAGACACGCTCGTCGTGGCGACATCCGATCATGGGAGTGAATTCTTGGAACACGGATTTCACGAAAAGAAGCTTAATCTATATGAGGAGATATCCCGCGTGCCCCTAATAATGCGCTTCCCCGGCGTGCTGCCGGAAGGTAAAAAGATCGAGGGGTTGTGTCAGACGGTGGACATAGCCCCTACAATCCTGGACATCTGCTCCATCCCGATACCTGATTGGATGGATGGTGAAAGTCTTCTACCGAGAATAAAGGGTGAGAGGGGAGCGAAACCGCCGAGATACGTCATCGCCCACACCCTGCACGAGACGATTTATCTATATGAACACTTCTCGATAAGGGATAATCGCTACAAATTCATAAGGACATCTCCGCTGTCCAAACGGCCGGAAAGGCTTCCAGGCGAGATAGGTAAACGATTCGAGAGGCTGGCCTCCGTGGCCCAACTCGGGGATGACGGCATGTGGCGGGAGCTTTACGATCTCGAAAGCGACCCCGGCGAGACGCAGAACATCATCAACTCTAAACCCAGGGTGGCCTCTAGGTTGGAGCGGGCGCTGGACGAGTTCATCCGATCCTTCGATTATAGGCCCAAGGTCAGGAGGTCGTGAGGATGGCCGAGGAAACACGCCTGAGCATAAGGGTTAACCTTGCGGGAGAGGAGTACAGGGATTCCAAAGGAGAGATATGGCGTGCCGATAAGGCCTATGCGCCGGGTTCATGGGGATGTATGAACCTCCCTCAAACTGACGTCTTGACGACGACCGATCCGATCTCCAATACCCAAGATATGAAGCTGTTTCAAAGCGTCAGGATGGGAGAGGAGATGATATATCGCTTCGATCTGCCCAACGGCGAATACGAGGTGGGACTTCTCTTCGCGGAGATATACTGGGAGACGGGCTCAGCCGAGCAACAGGATGTCTATATTCAAGGCAGACGCGTGCTCAGAGCGTTTAATATCTTCGATGAGGTGGGACATGATGTCGCTCTCGTGAAGAGGTTTAAGGCTGTGGTCAGAGAGGGCGGGCTTGAGATCAGATTTGTGGGGCG
>CAZHVH010000697.1:0-1914 GCA_964535855.1 uncultured bacterium | reverse complement strand
CACATCCTGATGGCATCCTCCAGATTGATCTCGGCGAAGTTGACCAGATTTCCCACCCCTCTATCCAGCCTTAAGGCCGATCCGGCCAGATACTCCGTTCCGATCAATCCCACCCTGCCATCCTCCCTGACCTCTACCTTTCCATAGACACCGGGCGGCATCCCGGCCGCGAAGACGGCATCCGTGACCCCTATCACCTTTCCCTTGCCCTTGCATCTGACGAAACACTTGACGACATTGGGGGGAAGATGATGCCCGTCAGGTATAATGCTGGCGTAAAGCTCGTCAGCGGCCAGCTGATCCCAGATATAGTTGGGATGCCGCCTTATCCTGGCGTGAGCGCCGTTGCCTAAGTGAGTTGAAAGCCTCGCACCCGCCCTTATGGCGTCCTGGATATGTCCCGTCTCGGCGCCGGTATGTCCGATGGCTGGGAGGATCCCCTCATCGGCGAGCCTTTCGATGAATTTTACCGCGCCCGGCCTTTCAGGCGCAAGCGTGACATATCTTATCCTACCCTCGGCGGCCTCCTGAAACTCCATGAACTCATCCCAATTCGGATCTCGCACGTGCTCCTTAGGATGAGCCCCGCGCGGTCCATCCTCCTCGGAGATATAAGGTCCCTCCATGTGAATGCACACGATGTAATCGGCCATCTCCCTATCGGCACATGCCTCCGAGATCGCCCTCATCGAGCGTAACATCCTCTCACGCGATCCCGTCGTAACGGTGGGACAGAAGGCCGTCACACCGGTCTTTATCATCGATTCCCTCATCTTATAGACCGTATCCGGCGAGACATCCTCGGCGTTGAGGCTCACGCCGGCGAATCCGTTGACCTGGATGTCTATCAGCCCGGGAGCGAGGATCAGATCCTCATCTCCTATCGCACCATCGGGCTTTTGGGACGATGGCGTGATGGACCTTATCACCCCATCCTCTATATCGATCACGCTCAATCTCATCGTGTCATATAGCTTGCCGAACACCTTCATGGTTAACCTCCTACTATGTTTCCCCCCCGACGTTTAAGGGAGGTAGGCTCCTGACATAGACGTCCTGTTGCGGGAACGGGATCTCCACCCCGTGTTCCCGGAAAGCGGCCTCAATGGCGTAGTTTACGTCGCTCATCACCCGTCTTCTGATCGTCGGCGAGGAGATCCACACCAGAAGCTCGAAGTTCAGCGATGAATCGCCGAACTCGTTGAACCAAACTTCCGGCTGTGGATTATCCAGCACGTCAGGATGTTCCCTGGCGATCTCCATCAACAGCTTGGTCACAAGCTGAACGTCAGAACCATACGCCACGCCCACAGGGATGTGTATTCTGATCTTCGGATCCCCCAGCGTCCAGTTTATCACCTGGCCTGAGACGAAAACGGAATTGGGAACGATAACGGAGATGTTATCCGGCGTTGATATGGTCGTCGATCTTATCTTGATATCCTTTATCACCCCTTCCATATCGCCGACGGAGATCAGATCGCCGACCCTGACGGGCCTTTCAAACATCATGATCAGGCCTGAGGCGAAATTCGAGGCGATGTTTTGAAGCCCGAAGCCGATCCCAAGCGAAAGCACACCAGCTATAAGCGCCAACCCCTTCAAATCCAGACCTATCATGTTTATGACCTGATAGATCACGATCGCCATGATCAGATAGTGTATCAATCTAAGTATGGTAAACTGGGTTCCCTCATCTAGATGCGTTCTGGAGAGGAGCTTGCTTTTGAGGATCTTCTGTAGTTGCTTGGATACTATCCAGGAGACCACGACGAAAGCCGTCATTTCTAGGATCAGGAAAGGAGTTATGGCTATGTTTTTGATCGTGAAAAGTTTGAAATTAAGGATATCGAGGATCGTCTTCATCGTTTGCCCTCCGGGTTGATTATACTGGTCATCTCCTCAGCGGTTATC
>CAZHVH010000696.1:0-1914 GCA_964535855.1 uncultured bacterium | reverse complement strand
TAGCAGAGGAACAACGTGCCTTAGCGGCCCAGGTTCGTCAATTAGCGGAGGGGCAAAGGGCGCTGGCGGAGGAGCAGCAAGCCCTGACAGCCCAGGTTCGACAGCTAGCAGAGGATCAGCGTGCCTTGACGGCCCAGGTTCGACAGCTAACCCTGAAGGTGGACGACCTCGTCACCTGGCAGAGGGGAGAGGCCGGCAGGAGAGAGGGTGAGAGATATGAGAGGATGACCGTCAAGAGGGGACCTGTGCTCTTCAGCGGAGGGATGGGCGGATCAACCGATAACCCCGTCGTTCAAAGGCGGCTCGTCAGATGGCTTAAGCCGATATTCGAGAGCGATAGGTTCCTGGAGCCCGAGGAGGACCCGACGCTTGCGGATCTGATCTGGTGGAAGGGGGACAGGGTTGCCGTTGTGGAGATATCGTTGAAGGTCAACGGGAGGGATGTGCTGAGGGCTTCCAGGAGAGCGGAGGTTTTAAGCTCGATTGGGGTGAACGCCTTCCCCGTGGTGATAGGTGAGGACTGGGCCGGTTCGGCGGCGAAGGCTATGGCCGAGGAGAGAGGGGTTGAGTGGATGATCGCCGGCATGCCATCTGAGGGGTTGATCGCCTTCCGACGTTTATCTCATTCCTCCCATAGCCCTTCAGGCGGATAGGCGGATACATACTCCCTGGCATTCCTCATCCGGATTTAAGGACACGCACAGGGAAGCACCCATACCACGCCTGATTACACCAAATCATTGAGAAGCCCTATATCAAGCTCGGCGCTTGCAAATCCCTATTGGGCAAGCTATAATAGATTGAGCGGGCTTAGCATGAAGGCAAGTTCAGCCCTGGCTGGGGGCGGTCAAACTCAGCCGTCCGGGGATGCTCCGGACCGGTGGGGATGGAAGATGCCCAGACTTGGAGTTAACGTGGATCACGTCGCCACGTTAAGGGAGGCGAGGAAGATCGAGGAGCCCGACCCGGTCGCCGCTGCCGTCATCGTCGAATTGGCCGGCGCACATGGGATCGTGTGTCACCTGAGAGAGGATAGAAGACATATCAAGGAGAGGGATCTGTACCTGCTGAGGCAGATAGTCAAGACGAAACTCAACCTGGAAATGGCGGCCAACGACGAGATCATAAAGATCGCCCTCGACGTCAAGCCGGATAAGATCACCCTCGTCCCCGAAAGAAGGGAGGAGATCACAACTGAAGGCGGGTTGGACGTGGCCGGCAACATGAGGAAACTCCGTAAGGTGGTCAAGAAGTTCAGCGATGCCGGCATACCTGTCAGCATGTTCATCGAGGCTGACCCGAAACAGATCGAGGCCTCCAAGGAGGTGGGCGCTCAGGAGATAGAGATACATACAGGCAGATACTCGGAGGCGAAAAACGAGGAGGAGGCAAAAGCCGAGCTGGAGAAAATAACCGAAGGGGTGAGGATCGGTCTGGATATGGGCCTCGTCGTTCACGCCGGACACGGACTTAACTATCGAAACGTCCAGCCGATAGCCCGGATACCCGGGATAGACGAGCTGAACATCGGGCATTCCATAATCGGGAGGGCCGTCTTCGTCGGATTGGAGAGGGCGGTCAGGGAGATGCTGGAGCTCATAAGAACGGCATGATACTCGGTGTGGGCGTAGATCTCGTCGAGATAGATAGGATCAAGGCAGCCTTCGATCGCTGGGGGGATAGGTTCAGGCGGAGGATCTTCACCCAAAGGGAGATAGAGTATTGCTGTAGGAAGGGGATCCCACACATGGCCTACGCCGCCAGATTCGCCGCCAAGGAGGCCTTTTTTAAAGCCCTGGGAACCGGATGGAGCAACTCGATGAGCTGGAAGGAGGTCGAGATCATAAATACCCCCGATGGTAAACCCGAGATAAGCCTCTCAGGCGTGGCGGCAAAAGTGGCGGGGGAAAAAGG
>CAZHVH010000695.1:0-1914 GCA_964535855.1 uncultured bacterium | reverse complement strand
CGACTGTCAAAAAGGGAGGATCACAGGCCGGTTTACGACAAGACCAAGAGCGGCGCCAGGGGTGCGGACAGATACACGCTGTTGTATCAGAGGGGATCGATCGACGTGACGGTCAACATCATAGACGCCAAGACAGCCGAGCCGATCTGGTCGGCCAAGATGAAGGGCGCCGTCAAATACGTCAGGGCCTTCCAGGCTCAGTTGCCCGAAAAGCCGCCTGTGCCTGATAAGCAGATCGTAGCCGATCTGAGGAAACACCTCGCACAGAGAGTTCTACATGCTCTATATCCAAACATATTTGCGGATAAACCGGTTCCCGAGCTTCTGGAGAAGCCTAAACAGAGGCTCGTTACCTCAGGAGGGGAATTGAGATTCGAATAAAAAAACAGGAGGGAAAACGGCAGGATGGCCAAGAGAAGGATAGATTATACCGATTATCTGCCTCTCTCCCTCAAAGTGATGAGGGAGAAAGGGCTTCTGCTGGCATCGCTCGATAAGAGCGGCAGGCCTAACGTGATGACCATCGGGTGGGGAACCGTTGGGATAATCTGGGGAAAGCCGATATTCGTCGTGCTTGTCCGCCCCTCACGATACACCTTCGGATGTATCGAGCACACGGGTGACTTCACGGTCAACGTCCCCGCTAAGGGCATGGAGGATATCGTCACTTATTGCGGGACAGTTTCAGGCAGGGATTATGATAAGTTCGCCGAGAAAGGGTTGACCGCCGTTCAGGGCAAGACGGTCAAATCCCCTATAATCGCCGAATGTGTCATACATTACGAATGCAAGGTGGTCCACCGCAACGATGTTATCCCCGATAACCTCGCTCAGAGCATCATATCAACTGCGTATCCAGCGGGCGATTTTCATAGGCTCTATTTCGGCGAGATACTGGATGTGTATGCAGATGAGGGGGCCGAGTCAAAATTGATTTGACCCACATCATGAGGGGCGATCGGGTGGAATCGCCCCTTTCTCATAATATCCCTTCAATCTGAGATAGCTTTCATATCGCTTCGGGCTTATCTCGCCTCTCATGACCGCCTCTTTGACAGCGCATTTAGGCTCGTGGATATGCATGCAATCCTTATATCGACATCCGCCGATGAAACGCCTCATCTCAGGGAAATAGAGGTCAAGGTTATCCCTATCCACGCCCCAAAGCTCCACCTCCCTCACCCCGGGTGTATCGGCCACGTAGCCGCCAAAATAGAGCTCCACCATTTGAACGGAGCTGGTGGTATGTCTTCCCCTGCCCGTTTTGGGATTGACCTCCCTTATCTTCAGGGACAGGCCGGGCTGGATAACGTTTAAAAGGCTGGACTTGCCGACGCCCGACGCTCCCACGAAGACCGAGAACCTGTCCTTTAAAATCCCCTTGAGCTCCTCTATCCCCTCACCTGTGACGGCGCTGGTGTAGCAGAGGCGATAGCCCAGGTCTTCATAGACCATCATCTCCAATTCGATCGCCCTTCGCTCCTCATCCGTGACTAAATCCATCTTGTTGACGCACACCACGGCATCTAGCTCGCCGGCCTCCGCCAGGATCAGGAACCTATCCAGGAAACGCAGGTTCAGCTCCGGCATCTTGGCCGAGAGGATCACCACCACCTGATCGGCGTTGGCCACGATGATCTGTTCCAGCGGCTGCCGTCCGGGGAGCCGTCTGGAGAACTTCGTCCTGCGCGGCATTATCTCCTCTATGACCCCACTTCGATCATCCAGTAGCGAGACCACGACCTCATCGCCTACGGCCACCGGATTGGCGTATATCGGACGTCCTCTCTCATCGAGGTTCTCCCTTTTAATCCTGCCGCGCAGGGAACATATATAGACCTTATCCCCGACCCGAACGTGATAATATCCCGCGCTGGATCTTATGACCACCCCTTTTCCTTCGCTTATATTTCC
>CAZHVH010000694.1:0-1918 GCA_964535855.1 uncultured bacterium | reverse complement strand
ACTCAAGGGAAATAAGAGCGTTAGACATATTTCCCAGATGGAAACAAGGGGTAGGAGATGGAAAGGGTATGGTATGCCTCCTATGACAAAGGCGTTCCGAAAAGCATTCAATATCCGGATCTTTCTCTCTATGATCTCCTCGACCGATCGGGGGAGAATTACCCGGAGAACGATGCCCTGATCTTCATGGGCAAGAGGATAAAATATCGGAAGCTGAAGGAATTGACGGATAGGTTTGCCAGGGCCCTGATCGATCTGGGAATCGAGAGGGGAGATAGAATCGCCCTCTTTTTGCCCAATTGTCCCCAATATGTGATAGCCTTTTACGGAACCATCAAAGCGGGAGCGATCGTCGTGCCTAACAATCCTCTGCTCTCCGGAAAGGAATTATCCTATCAGATCGAAGATTCGGGTGCCAAGGCCATAGTAACCCTGAACCTGAAGATGCTATACCACAAGGTTATGGAGGTTAAAAGGGAGGTAGGCATTGAGAACGTGATACTCTCCTCCCTGGAGAAGTACCTTCCGTTCCCCAAGAACGTCCTCTTTCCCCTGGTGAAAAGGAGGGAGATATCGAAGGCGAGTGGGGATGTCCTCCGGTTTGAAAAGCTCCTCGAAGTGGAGGCGAAGACGCCGGAAGTTAAGGTCGATCCCGGAGATGTGGCGGCGATATTCTACACCACAGGGACGACGGGAAAACCTAAGCCGGTCGCCCTTACCCATAGGAATCTCGTCATAAATGCCGTTCAGTGTAAGGAGTGGTTCGGGGTGGAGGAGGGGAATGAGATCTTTCTGACGCCGCTTCCGTTCTTCCATACATATGCCCTGACGACGGCCCTGAACGCTCCGTTCCTCACAAGTTCAACCGTCATCATGACGCCGACCTTCAACGTGAAGGAAACCCTGAAATTAATAGCCCGCTATAAACCCAATTACTTCGTCGGGGTTCCGCCCGTCTTTGAGGCCATCAATCGATATCCGGAAACGCCGAAATATGATTTCTCCTCGATCCGATTCGCCGTGAGCGGCGCCTCACCGTTGTCTCAGGAGACGCTTTCAAGATTTAAAGAGCTGACCGGGGTTGATCTGATCGAGGGATACGGTCTGACGGAAGCCTCACCCGTGACCCACTGTAACCCGAGACGGGGAAAGAGAAAAGGGATAGGCCTGCCCTTTCCGGATACCGACTGCAAGATCATCGACCTGAAGACCGGTGAGGAGCTGCCTCCAGGGCGGGAGGGCGAGCTCTGCATCAAAGGCCCTCAGGTGATGCCGGGATACTGGAGAAGGGAGGAGGAGACAAGGGAGGTTCTCAAAGACGGTTGGCTCCATACGGGGGATATCGCCAGGATGGACGAGGAGGGTTACTTCGAGATAGTCGTCAGAAAGAAGGATTTGATAACCGTCCGTCTCCCCGAAGATATGGATGGAATTCACGTCTACCCGGAGGAGATAGAGAGGGTCTTAACCCAGCACCCCAAGGTGAAGGAGGCGGGAGTGGTTGGCGTCCCCTCACCGCTGGGTGAGAGGATAAAGGCGTTCGTGGTCAAAGCGGGGGAGGTCACAGCCGAGGAGATCATGGACTTCTGCAGGAGGAACCTGGCGCATTACAAGGTGCCGGAGATGATAGAGTTCATAGAGGAACTCCCGAAAAACATCATGGGCAAGATCCTCAGAAGGGAGCTCCGCGAAAGGGGATGAGCCCTTCGCGCCCTAACGTCTCCGGGGTATGGGGAAATCCGGCGAATCCACGTGTGCCTCCTGCATGATCTTCGATATCTCGTTCACGATATCGGGGTGGTCCGCGGCCACATTCTTTCTTTCACCTATATCCTCGCTGAGGTTATATAGCTCGATCTCCCCATCCAGATGCCGCACTCCCTTCCAGTCGCCCATCCTGACGGCCTGATCGAACCCC
>CAZHVH010000693.1:0-1918 GCA_964535855.1 uncultured bacterium | reverse complement strand
TTCAACGATTGGATGGGCCTACATGACGTTCAGTTTATCAACGATAAAACCGGCTGGGCCATAGGAGAGCTGGGCGGGATCTTCCACACGGAAGACGGCGGCAAAAACTGGCATCCCCTTCGATCCTTCAGATGGGAATCCCTCAGAAGCCTCTACTTCATAGACAGATATGAGGGCTGGGTCGTCGGATGGCCGGGTATCATACTTCATACGCGAGACGGCGGGATGACGTGGGAGAAACAGCGGAGCGGGGTGTATTGCGAGCTAAGGAGCGTGCATTTCGTGGACGATAGATTCGGCTGGATCGTCGGGCAATACGGAACCATCCTCCACACCGAGGATGGGGGCAAGACATGGCTTAGACAGAGAAGCGGAACGCGGAATGATCTCAATAAGGTCTATTTCGTCAACCGACTGGCCGGCGTCGCCGTCGGCGATAGGGGAACTATCATCTTCACCCTCGACGGCGGACACACCTGGATGCGATACGAGAGCGGGACGGATGAGGATCTGCTTGACGTGACGCCGAGCGAGAATGGACTTGTGATATCCGGCGAAAATGGAGGCATCATACGATACTCCAATCCCGATCTGACCGTCGAGATACCTGAGAAACCCTGGGATACTCGCCAGGAGAGTCCTATCGAGACCGTCAGCGGTATGTGGCAGATCGTCCACGAGGGCGGGCCGAATCTGCTGGCGATAGAGTTCGTGGATGAACAACACGGATGGGCGATCGGTGATGACGGGACCATACTGCGCACCAATAACGGCGGCAGAAGTTGGGGAAGCCATAGAGTGGGTTACCCGCTCGTGGGATTTCACTTCATCTCCCAGGAGATCGGATTCGCCATGGCCGAGGATGGAACCTATCTCACCACGGTCGATGGCGGGGTGAGCTGGCAGGTTCAAAATGAGGGACATAAACCTTACAGGATGGCTTATGACGATGAGGCCAGGCCGATCAGGGTCCCTTATAGGCTAAACAGAGCTGTCTTTCCCGTATCAAGCGAGGGATGGGCCGTCGGAGAGGCCGGAGGGATAATTCATAACGTGGACGGTGGGCCGCGGTGGACGGGACAGGGATCGGAAAGCGGATGGAACCTGAACGGCCTCTTCTTCCTCGATAACAGGCGCGGCTGGATAGTCGGCGGGGGCGGAACCGTGCTCAAGACGATCAACAGCGGCAGGGTATGGCTGAGCCAGGAGAGCGGCACGGGCATCGATCTATACGGGGTTTTCTTCACCGATCCGGATTACGGCTGGGCGGTCGGAGATTACGGGTTGATACTGCACACCGAAAATGGAGGCAAAAGCTGGGAAGGGCAGCGAAGCGGAGTGAGGGTGAAACTATGCTCCGTCCTGTTCCTCGATCATAACAACGGTTGGGTGGTCGGAGATAAAGGTGTGATACTCGGTACTGAAGACGGAGGTAAGAGGTGGCGCAGGGAGGAATCAGGCGTTCTGTCGAACCTGCGTCACCTGTGGACGGATGGCAAACGGATCTGGGCTGTGGGTGAAAACGGCGCCATTCTGCTGCGCAGATGAGGTTGCCCTAGCTGAGAAACTCTTCGCACCTCTGGGCTATCTCGATGAAAGCCTGAACGGCCGGGGAGTCAGGGATCTTATCGAAGGGTGAAAGACCCTGATCCGAAAGCTCGACTATCTTCGGATCGATCGGGACCCTTCCGAGGAAATTGACCCCCATCTCCTTGGCGGCTTTTTCGCCGCCTCCAACCTTGAAGAGATCTATCCTGTTGCCGCAGTGAGGACATATCAGACCGCTCATGTTCTCCACGATCCCTACGACAGGCATGTTCAGCTTTCTGGCGAAGTTAACCGCCTTGCGTGAATCCAAAAGCGCTACATCCTGTGGTGTGGTCACGATGATCGCTCCATCTATCCCTTCCATCGACTG
>CAZHVH010000692.1:0-1922 GCA_964535855.1 uncultured bacterium | reverse complement strand
TTTTCCGGGATCATCTCCCACGTGCAGCCCCAGATTCAGCTCATGATATGGCGGCGGGCTCACCCCGCCGATCCTGGTGCTCACGACCGCGCGGGCGATCCCTGTCCTCGCGATCGGCTCCAGCTCGATATATGGGATTCCGTTTCTATCTTTTATCCAATCCTCAGCCTGCCAGAACATTATCATCGCTTGTTACCTGCTTACACAGCTAATTTCCCAATCCGGAGCATAGATGCTGATCCTTGTATCCAATTCGCCCTTCCACTCCGTCTTGCCTACAGCATCCACCGTTTTGCGCAGGCGTTCGGCCGTCTCTCGCTTTGTCTCTCCTTCCAGTGCGCTTTCGGCCTCCTGGAGTAGCTTCGTGTCGATGCGCAGCGTGACCTCCTGGCCCGGGCGGTTCTCCAGCTCCGGCAGAACATTCCCCCTGGCGAGGTGCTCGTAGACGAGCTTAGCTAGATTCGTGTTGTCGCAGACTACGATAAGGGCAGGTGGTACAGGAGAACCCGCCCTCTGAAACTCCTCAAAGGTTCTCTTCCACTCGGAGGCAAGTGTAGCGAGAGCGCCTTCGGCCTCCCTCAAGACGGAATCGGGCTTGGCCCGTCGGCGGGCCGTCTGCCGCTCGGAAGCGGGAAGCTGCTGATTGATCCACTCCCAGAGCCGAAAGTACCGGGGTATGAGGGCCCCCGTGTTATCGTCCACCGGTACACGCGGGATCTTGACGATACCGCACTCGATCGCGTCCACCAGCCCGAAGTCAGAGACGATCCAAGGAAAGGGTTCGCCCTCGGGATAGCCGCTACCCTTGATATAGAAGGGCGTGGCGGAGAAGTCGGCGCAGAAGTTGATACCGCGTACCGCGTGGATGCGGTCAAGCCCGCCGATCCAGACGGTGGCTTCGCGAAATTCAGCTTCCAGAACCTCCCGCTCGTCTTTACGAAGCGACTTAAGGTCTTCAGGTGTTAAGGGCTGGGCCGGGCGATAGGCGTGGTGAGCCTCGTCATTGATGACCAGGATATTCTGTTTGTCGCCCGGGTTCTTGAGCACCCGGCGACAGAAGGCAGTATCGCTTTCCTGCCCTCGTTGTACCACGCTCCGGGAGCGCGAGTCATCTCGCGGTAGAAAGAGATGCCAGTTAGTGATTTGAAAGCGCCCTTGCTGCAGGCGTTCCAGCATGCCTGGAGGTAAAAGATCAAAACGTTCGTAATAGTTTTTGGGGTGCCAGGGAAGCAGCACCTGCAGCCGCTCCCTGATCGTCAGGTTGGGACAGACGATCAGTACCGCGTCGGAGAAGCGTCGGTCCTGGATGTTAGAGAGTTTGTTAAGCACCTGCCAGGCTATAACCATGGCCATCACGACCGTCTTGCCGCTGCCGGTGGCCATTTTAACGGCGTAGCGGGTGAGCGCTTTGTAGCCCTTAGCAAGGCTTTCCGGATCGTTGAGTTCGTCCTTGGGTATTGCGATACCTTGCTTCTCGGCGGGGGAGGCTTCGACGAGCCAGATAAGGGTTTCCGTCGGCTCGCGCTGGCAGAAAAAGAGCTTATGTTCTCGATCGGGATCGCTCCAGTGCCGAAGGAGACGCCGGGTGATAGGCGTGACGCCGGGATATCCCTTCTCGCGCCAGGCTTTCACACACTCCCGCAGTGTGTTGACCAGCCCCAGGGGGACAAACTCCTCTTCCATAAGCGCTGCCTGAGGGCCACGAGTGCGGGCCTTCAAGTAGTAGCCCGCGGGCCGGCGCCCCCCCTTGAGAACGGGCTGGTCCTCTTCATAGGCCCAGTAGCGGGTGGGCTCTTCGAAGGGGGAGTTGAGGATGGGGTTGTCAACAAGAAGGGACATATCTTTTCACCTACACTCTTGTATTATCTTAATAGTGGTTTTGATGGCGTTTTCCACTAAAAAAACAAGTCCAGCAACATGGT
>CAZHVH010000691.1:0-1927 GCA_964535855.1 uncultured bacterium | reverse complement strand
CCCAATCGGGATACAATTGCAAGCTGGAGGAGATGATGCCGTCGGAGAACAGCCGCGGGAAAGGTTTTACGGTTTGGTTCACCGGACTTTCCGGATCTGGTAAGACCACACTTTCAACGGCGCTTGAAAAGGCGTTGAGGGAACGTGGGATCCCATTCGTTCAGAGGCTGGATGGGGATGTAGTCAGGCGGGATCTCACCAGGGATTTGGGGTTCTCGAAGGAGGACAGGAACGAGAACATCAGGAGGGTGAGCTTCGTCGCCTCGCTCCTGAGTAAGAACGGCGTGGCAACCCTCTGTGCTTTCATCTCGCCCTACCGGCAGGCCCGTCGAGAGGCCCGAGCCAGGCATGAAGATGGGAAATTCATCGAGGTCTACCTCAAATGCCCGCTCGATATTCTGATACAGCGCGATCCAAAGGGCCTCTATAGGAAAGCTCTGGCGGGAGAGATCAAGAACTTCACGGGCATAGATGATCCTTACGAGGAGCCTGAAAATCCCGAGATAACGCTTGAGACGGATAAGATGTCCGTGGAGGAGTGTGTCCAGGTGATAATGAGATACCTCGATGAAAGGGGATTACTACCAGGGGGCATGTGATATGATAGAACCTCACGGCGGAAAGCTGGTAAACAGGATGCTCTCCGATCGGGAGAGGGAGGAATGGCTCGCCCGAGCCGACCGGCTTCCCAGGATCTCCGTCTCATACTTCGATCTTCAGGAGATCGAAAACATCGCCACAGGGCTTTTCAGCCCGCTTACGGGGTTCATGTGCAGGGAGGATTATGAAAGCGTTGTGGGTGAGATGCGCCTCGTGGACGGAACGGTCTGGTCGATCCCTATTCTGCTGCCCATCGAAAAGGATGTGATACCTCGTGTCGGACGGAGCGAGTATGCGCTGATAACCGACGAAGAGGGAACGGAGTATGCCGTAATACATGTCCAGGATATATTTGAGAGGGACAAGAAGCGCGAGGCCCTGGAAGTCTATAAGACTACAGATGACGCTCATCCGGGAGTAGCGAGGGTCTACAGGCAGCCTGAGACGGCGATCGGAGGGGAGATCTGGCTTTTAAGACGGATCAAACACGATAGGTTCAACCGATATCGCCTTGATCCGGCCGATACGCGTAGGATATTCGCCTCGAAGGGATGGAAAACGGTCGTGGCCTTCCAGACCAGAAACCCGATCCATCGGGCGCACGAGTATCTGCAGAAGGTCGCCCTTGAGATCGTCGATGGGTTGTTCCTCAACCCGCTTGTCGGCGAAACTAAATCGGACGACATACCCGCTGAGGTGAGGATGAGGTGTTATGAGACGGTGCTCAGGTTATACTATCCGAAGGATCGGTACGTGATGGCGGTCTTCCCAGTCAACATGAGATATGCCGGGCCGCGAGAGGCGATCTTCCACGCGATCTGCCGTAAGAATTACGGCTGCACACATATCATTATCGGGAGAGATCATGCCGGAGTGGGAAAGTATTACGGCACATACGAAGCTCAGGAGATATTCGATCAGTTCGATCCGGATGAGATAGGCATTGTGCCGCTTAAATTCGAACACGCCTTTTATTGCAGGAGGTGCGGGGGAATGGCTACCGGCAAAACCTGTCCGCATCCCTCAACGGACCATATCTTCCTGAGCGGCACGAAGGTCAGGGAGATGCTTCGCAGAGGAATCTATCCGCCGCCAGAGTTCACGAGACCCGAAGTCGCGGAGATCCTGATGGAGGCGATGAGGGAAAGCGAGGGATGAAAAAATGGAAAAGCTGGTCGTAATCGGGCTGGATTGTGCCGATCCGAAGCTCATCTTCCATGAGATGATAGACGATCTGCCCAACATTAGATCGCTGATGAAGGAGTCGACCTACGGCAGGATGAAATCCATCATCCCGCCCATAACCGTTCCGGCGTGGATGTGCATG
>CAZHVH010000690.1:0-1931 GCA_964535855.1 uncultured bacterium | reverse complement strand
CCACCACAATCCATCTGGAGAGAGCCAATCCGAAGGCCAATAGGCTGAGGATGAAGCTTGCCAGAAGCACTTAGGAACGCCCTCTGCCGATGATCTTGCTCAGTTCTGACTCCGATATGACGGTGACCGAGATCTCCGTGCTTCGCACGGGTCTGTTCCGGGTTATCGAATGATAGAAGAGGGGGATGACGAGGAACCAGGCGAGGGTTACGATCAGAGCCGTCAGCGGCGCCATGACCTTCATGATCCTGAACTTCCACCTTGCCCTTGAGGCTTCGGATCGAGCGGCAAACCTCTGGATTCGTCTCATGATCTTATCCCGCATCTCAGCAGGTGCCCTCACTTCGCCCCAGGCTTTCAGAGCGAGGGAAGTCCGCTGAAGCTCGGCGACCTGATGGGCACACTCAGGACATCTCCTCAGATGAAGCCTTATAAGCCCTATCTTCCAGATCGGCAGCTCTCTGTCGAGATATGCCGAGAGAAGCGGTTTGACCTGTTCGCATTTCAGGTTATATCCTGGCATTATACCCCTCCTCAAGCCCGTATCTCACCAGGATCTTGCGCAGGTTCTGACGCGCCCTGTGGATGATCGATTTAACGGCGCCGACCGAACATCCCAGCGCATAGGCTATCTCGTCGTACCTCAGCGACTCGTACTCCCTCATCACGATGGCCAGCCTTTGGTTTTCGGGAAGGCATTCGATCGCGCGCTTGACCAACATCGCCCTCTCCTTCCTCTCGAAAAGCTCATCCGGCATCGGCGATGTATCTACAAATATATCGGCATTTCCTTCCGACTCGATGATCCGTTCCAGCGAGTCGGAGGGATGACGCCTTCTATATCTGAGCTCGTTCCGACACAGGTTCGCCGCTATCTTGAAGAGCCAGCTTTTGAACCTGTTTTTAGATCTATATCCCCTGGCGTTTTTGAAGACCTTGATAAAGGTCTCCTGACAGAGATCCTCTGCCCTGTGGTAATCGCCTATGGTATGGTAGATGAAGTTCATGACGGCGTCCTGATATCTGGAGACCAGGAGCTCAAAGGCGTTCACGTCGCCGTTTTTACATCGGAGCATCAGCTCCTCGTCGGAGCTTCTCATATCCCGTTACACCTCGCTATATCCGAACTTCCCCTCATGGGCTTTTTCCAGGAAGGACGCCAGAAGCTTGACTGAGGCGTCGATATCCCCCCAATGGGCCATCTCTACGGTCGTGTGGACGTATCTGGTGGGGATGGAGATGGTCGCAACCGGTATCCCCGCCCTCGCCCTCTGCATCGCGCCCGAATCCGTCCCACCTCTCGGTAGTATCTCCATCTGGTATTTGATCCCGTTCTCCTCGGCTAAGTTCCTCAAGAACTGAACTAGGTTATAGTCCGAGATGCTGGAGGAGTCCATGATCTTTATGGCCGTGCCCTCTCCGAGCTTTGTCACCCTTTCATGAGCGGGGCTTCCGGGCAGATCGTTGGAGATCGTCACGTCCAGCGCTATCCCGACGTCCGGATCTATCCCGAAGGCGGAGGTCTGAGCTCCTCGCAGCCCCACCTCTTCCTGGACCGTCGCCACGGCGTAGATCTCAACCTCGTGTCTCTCCAGAGCCTTTAGGGCCTGAAGCATGACGTAAAGCCCCAGCCTGTCGTCAAACGCCTTGCCCGTGACGCACTCCCCAATGGCGATAACACGCCTATCCATCGTTATCGGGTCACCCACGCGGACATATCTCTCGACCCTTCTTTTGGGCATTCCCAGGTCGACATAATAATCGGTCACCTGTGGCGGTTTCTCGTCCTTCGGCTGAAGGTGTATCGGTTTACGCGCCAGCGTCATTATCCCAGGGAGATCCCTCCTGAACCCATGCACCACAACTCGCTGGTTCATCAGCGTCCTGGCGTCAAATCCTCCTACGGGGACGAACTTCAGGAATCCGTCATC
>CAZHVH010000689.1:0-1945 GCA_964535855.1 uncultured bacterium | reverse complement strand
GCCTATCTCCTAGTGCCCGTCAGATTAGGGCTCATGATACCCTCCGACAGCGGCCTGGAGTTCACACGCCGATTCGGCACTTTCGACTATGAGGGATGCCACATGGAGATGCTGGGGGCAGTGAAAAACGGAGGAGCGATCCTGGTAACCTGGCATGATCCCTACGTGATCGCTGAGGTGAAAAGCGTCCTTGAGGAGGGAGGACAGCGTCTTTCGGCTTCGCTCATCATGCGCAAGACGGCACGTTCGATCAGGATTTACGCCCTCGGCGTCGGGGATTTCAATCTGATCGCTCAGGAGTATCGGAAGGTCGCCAGGGAGAAAGGATGGCTGGTAACATGGGATGAGAAGTTGAAAGAACATCCTCAGGCCGAAAAGCTGTTCGGGGCGGTGAACTTCAAGCTCTGGACCGCCCTGGCAAGGCGAATCGACGAGGATTTGAAGGAGGTCTCCGTCGAGGTCAAATGGACCTTCGACGAGGTGGCCCGGATAGCCGAACACCTGAAGGAGGATCTGAAGCTGGGGAAGGTGCTCTTCATCCTGGGCGGGTGGATACGCAAGGGATATGACTGCCAGCATCCCGATATCCTCCCCGCCGCTCCCGAATGCGGGGGGAACGAGGGGTTGCGGGACTGTGCCAAACGGGTGCAGAGATGCGGATATCTCTTCGCACTCCATGATAACTATCAGGATATGTACCGTGATGCGCCCTCCTGGGATGAGGATTACATCATGAAACACCCCGACGGCAGCCTCCACAAGGGGGGACTGTGGTTGGGGGGAAGGGCTTTCCTGACCTGTTCCAAGAAGGCGGTGGAGCTCGCCAGTCGGCCACAGAACCTGCCCAAGGTGAAGGAGCTCTTCAACCCCGACGTCTACTTCATCGATACCACCTACGCCGCGGGGCTGTACGAATGTTTCGACCCGAACCATCCGCTGACCAAGTGGGACGATATGTACTGGAAACAGGTCATATCGGATTACGCCAGGGATCTCTTCGGGCTTTTCGGCTCCGAATGTGGTAGGGAATGGGCGATACCACATGCGGACTGGTTCGAAGGGCTTACGGGCGTAAGCGGGAGATACTATCACAGTCTCGATCCCAAATCCTTCGGCGGGACGGTGGTGCCGATCTTCGAGATGGTCTATAGGGACGGGATAGTCATGCACGGCAAATACGGCTATAGGTTCGAGGAGGCGGCCGAATATGTGCTGCATCACGTCAGCATAGGCAGGACCCTGAACTATCACAGCATCGGTCCACATCTATACTGGGAGAGCGACCGGACGGATGAGCTGCCTTTCCCCCCAGAGGGTGAGCCGGATAGGGCCTGTTTCACGAGGGCTCACAATGGATGGGCCGAGGGAATGTGTCTGACTGACAGGTTCATTAAAAACACCTACGAGATCCTCTCCCCGCTTAACGAGCTTACGAGCCGCATACGGCTGACTCACCTGAGGTTCCTCTCGGAGGATAGACGGGTAAGGGAGACGAGATTCGGAGAGGAGACGAAGGTCGTGGTTAACGGAGGAGAGGGGAACTACGTCGTCACATCGGAGCTGGGCGGCGTGGTGGTGCTGCCTCCGTTCGGATTTACGGTGGAATCCCCTCTGTTTGTGGCCTTTCACGCTCTGAGCTGGGGCTCGGTGGAGTATGAGAGACCTGTCCTCTTCACCCTTCGTTCGCTCGACGGGAAACCCCTATATCGATCGGATAAGGTTCGGATCTATCACGGGTTCGGGGATGTGAGGTTGGGTTGGAGGAATGATATAATCGAGGTAAAGGGAGAGATCGTCGGATGAAAGGAGGAGATGACGGTGATTAACAGATCGGTCGCTATATCATTTCCTGAAAGGTTAGGGTTGCCCTCATCCTGATCATTGACGAAACCCTGAGGATGTGATAACATTAACTCGATCGCAGGGTCAGGGAATTTCAATTACG
>CAZHVH010000688.1:0-1946 GCA_964535855.1 uncultured bacterium | reverse complement strand
ACTCACCGCCGGATATCTTCGTGATAAACGGCCTCGTCTGGCATGGATTCCATCCCTTCGATTCCGTGGCGCCTCCTCCTGTCAACGATTTCAACGAGGCTCGTGATCTGCACACCGGCGAGGTGAAAAGGATGAACTCCATCATGGTCGATCTCCAGACCTCCGGACATCATCATCGCTGCTACCGGGAGAAAGCCACGGACAGATATATCATCACCGGCAAACGCGGTGTGGAGATGATGGACCTCCAGGGAGAAGATCACTCACGCAACAACTGGGTCAGGGGAACATGTCAGTATGGCATATTGCCGGCTAACGGTCTCATCTATGCGCCGCCTCACTCCTGCGGCTGTTACATGGAGTCGAAATTGTGGGGGTTCTGGGCGTTAGCCGCCCGTAGATCCGTCGTTTCAGATCCGAGGCGTAGGTTCTCGGATGAGGGGAGATTGGAAAAAGGACCCGCCTACGGTCGGATACCGGAGAGCGCGGAGGGATCGGAAGGCAAGGAATCGTGGCCCACGTACAGGCACGATGCTCTCCGTAGCGGCGTTGCCGGGACGGATGTGCCGTGGAAATTGAAGCGGGCTTGGAAGAGAAATATCGGCGGCAGATTGACTCAACCTGTCGTCGCCGACGGCAGAGTGGTCCTGTCGGCGGTTGACGAGAACACGGTTTACGCTCTTGATGAGGAGAGCGGCAGATTGATATGGGCGTTTACCGCCGGCGGCCGCGTCGATTCGCCCCCCACCATCTACCGAGGGCTGGTCCTTTTCGGCTGTGCCGACGGCTGCGTCTACTGTCTGAGGCTCAGCGACGGCGAATTGGTTTGGCGTTTTCACGCCGCGCCCGCGGACCTAAGGGGGGTGGCGTTCGATCAGGTGGAATCGCTATGGCCCGTGCACGGAAGCGTCCTGATCCTCGATGGAGTGGTATATTGTTCCGCGGGAAGATCATCCTGGCTAGATGGAGGCATCTATCTCTACGGACTAGACCCTGCAAGCGGGAGGATCATCTGTAAAAGCCATCTTCAAAGCAAGCATCCGGAGTTCAGGGGAGGAAAGGAGAAGGCGAAGGAGGGGTACAATACGAGAATCGGACAAAACACCACGGACTACAAGACCTTCCTTCAATCCGACAGAAGCGATTCCTTCTCCATGGTCGGGGCGACGAACGATGTGCTCGTCAGCGATGGCGAAAACGTGTTCATGCGCCATGTCAAATTCAACAGAAAGCTCGAAAAGCAGGAGGAAATGTCCCGCCATCTGTTTTCGACCTCCAGCCTGCTTGACGGCACGGAAAACCATCGGTCACACTGGATATTGGGAACGGGCGATTTCAGGGGACTGCCCGTCGCATATTCGTGGATCGTCAATAGACAGCGGAGACGCGAAGGTGAAATAGCGATAGCCGTGCCCTACGGGCTGATGATGGTCTACGATACCCATGCCGTATGGGGAGTTCATAGAAAGGGACGGGCAGATGGCAACTACGCCCTTTTCGAGAGGCGAAATAGACCGTTTGCGAAAGGAGAAAGGCCCCTGCCCGATTTCCGAAGGTTGCCGAAGGACACCCAGCCATTTCCGTATGTGTGGAGCCGTGATATAAAGATACGGCCGAGGGCCCTGCTGAAATCGAGGGATAAGCTGTTCATAGGTGCCATGCCGACGGATATACCGAAAGACGATCCGCATGCCGCATACGAGGGGAGGAGGGGCGGTATGTTATGGGTTGTCTCGGCGGAAGATGGAGGGAAGATCGCCGAATACAAACTGGCCTCTCCCGTCGTATGGGACGGCATGGCAGCGGCGAACGGAAGGCTGTTCATCTCAACCTCGAACGGCTCGATCCTCTGCTATGCAGAGGATAAGTAAGCATTAGCCATCAGTTCCGCTCTTATTTCCCTTGAGTAGGGGCGAAAGATTTTTCGCCCGTACTATCTATGGCCA
>CAZHVH010000687.1:0-1948 GCA_964535855.1 uncultured bacterium | reverse complement strand
ACCTAAACCTTAACCTGTTTTTGCATCCCACTACACTCAGCGATAATATGAGCTATCCAATTGATCTTCGATGGAATCTAGAGTATAATAGGTGAGTGATTTCATGTTGGCGATTTCCTCCTTTCGGTTTTGTTGCTTTAGGCTATATTATAGCCTCCTATTAGAGGAGATTGCCACTTCAAAATTGGGTTGATTTTCAATCAGGAGGGGTTCTCAACCCCTCGTCTTACCTGAGTTCATAATTCTTAAATCGGCTCGAGGGGGGACAACCATGACTCTCAAATCCAGATACCCGAGAATAGGGTTGACAATCCTTCTGGCCTTGATAATCGGAGGCCTATCGCCGAGAATGGTCTCCGCTGAGGACAACAACGGTGGCGGTGAAGAGGATATCTGGGGGATGTTCAAGGATATCGCCACTGAGAAGTTCTATGAAAAGCTGGATGAGCAGTTTGCCGATATCTCCGGAGTTAGCGTCAAGGAGAAACTCGACAGGATGAAGGAGGCCATCGAGACGGCCGAGAAGTTTGCGAACTACTTCGATAAGGTTATCATGGCTGAACCGACCAGGAAGGCCAACATAGAAGCTCTGAAGGGGTTGGCGGACGGTATCTCTGCCGTTTCCGCTCTGCTGAAGGAGCTCCCCGAGCCGGGGCCTTCGCTGACCGCTTTCTTCGAGTTTTACGCCGAGGGCATCTACTCCGCTGCCCGCATGATGGAGAAGCTGAGCGAGGAGCTGAGGCAGAAAGCTATAGAGCTGGCTGAGATTGGCGAGTGGGACTTCTCCCTTTATCCCGGCGCCATATCCGATGAGGAGATACGTGAGATAAGGAAGATGAAGCAACAGGAGATGCTTGCGAGGAGGGCGAAGGTAGCTGTGGAGGCGAAGAGGGCTCATCTGGAGGCCAAGAGAAAGCAGATAGAGGAGTTCGTCAATATCGGTTACCCCGATTTCATCAGGCGCTTTGTTCAGGAGGTACAAAGCCAGGCAGGCAAGGAGGGATGCACCACTATGAGCTTATACCATCTGGTGAAGAATTTAAGACGCACATATCATCTCGTGTTCGAGCTAACGGACCCTAGAGATGCGCTGGAAGAGCAATATTCTGAAGAACTGAACAACCTCCTTGAGAGCGCCGAGCAAGCAATAAATGGCTCCTCGGATTACCTGCATATCTTGGGAAGAGCCGCTTTAGTCTGCCAGGCGGCTGAGGATGAACTTTACAGCGTTAAGGAGATACCCGACCGTAAGGATGACAGCTCTATCAGCGGGAAGATAGCAGAGATACGGAGCAAGATTGAGGAGTTAAGGAATAAGAAAATCTCCTTTGGCGGTGATATTACCACCTACGATAGGGCATTGGCGAGATTTGGAAAGATAAAGCTCCAGTATCTGGAGTTGAAATCTGAAGCTGAGGAGATAGCCGAGGAAGCTGAGGCCGTATTGGAGGAGGCATCAAACTATAAGGAGGAGGTGATCGAGGAATGGGAAGAGAGAGGGTCAGATGAAGAGGCAGCGGAGGGGGAAGCTGGTATACCCTATGCCATTCAGCTTGGGCTGGTAGAAACCTTGAGCGCCGACGACGTGTCCCAAAGAATATTGGAATATCCTAGAAGTGTGGAGCTTAAAGAGACCGTCCTCACGGTGGTTGTCAAACAGGTTCTGGTAGAAGAATATGAGACCTACACCGATCCGGAAACAGGAGAACAGAGGAGCCGAAAGGTCTTGAAGCGATATTACACGTTTGAGGAGGGACCAAAGAGTAAGCCTTCCAATATAAGGGCTGAACCAAGAGGTATAGTCTCGATCTCTGCTGGTAAGGTGAAGGGATTGAAGGCGGGAACCGCCACCGTCGTTGCCACTACCCGGGGCTATCTGCAAAGACCTTCCGGCTACTACACACCTGAGGAATATCAGAGCCTCAAAAGAGGGGAACTTACGGCCTCA
>CAZHVH010000686.1:0-1948 GCA_964535855.1 uncultured bacterium | reverse complement strand
CTTCTTCATCTCAGACCTCCTTCGATTTGAACAGTTTGATTCTCCCCACCTCCCTGGAGGTGAGACCACCCACGCCGATATGCTCCAGATGGGAAATCCCATCCTCAACAGCATCTATAACCCCTTCTCGTCTCGAATATCCGACGCTGAACCACATTATCGTCCCACGTGGTATCATCCCACATAATGGCGCCAATCTGTGTGTTATCCCATTCGTCTCAGTATCATTCTTCACCCCATACGCGACCGATCACGTCCCTGAGATACCGGAAATCCTCCCTTGTCTGTTCGACGATCTCCTCGACAGTCATATCCCCGTACTCGCTGTGAACGGAGATACAGTTATCGAATCCTATCTCACGGAGGCATTCGAAGACCTCCCCCCATCTGACGACGCCCTCTCGGAGGGGTACCGTCCTATGTCTCCAGGTCTTATCGCCGGTTTCCGGATCGGTCTGCTGAAACCAGCCGAAATCCTTAACGGCGACGAGGTTGATATAATCGCCTAATATATCTATACCCATCTTCCACACGCCCGAACCTCCCTCGACCGTCATGTGCCCGGGATCTATATAAGCCCCCATGTCCTGGGGATCTCGACCGTCGAGCAACATGTAGAGCAGGAAGGGATCGGCGGTGAGGTAATATCCGGAGTGGGTGTGCAGATTGACGCAGACGCCATATCTGCGGGCTAACCTCTCTATGCGATCGAGCTCCCGCCTCAGCTCGTCGATCTCGGATCTGATCTCACCGAACCCCTTATATCTCCAATAACCCAGCTTGATCCAGGTTGCCCCGACATCTGAGGCAACGGCGAGGATATCCTCGGCGCTCGGATCATCCGCCGACGTAATGGATGTGGTGAGCATCGGGACGCTAAGCCCCTTCGATTCAAGGATTCTGACGGCCTGTGGTAGATCGCGGGTGACGTTCTCCGGCAGGACATGTCCGCCGGGACGAACCGTCAGATCCACCCCATCAAATCCGATCTCGGCGATGATATCCCCCGCCTCCGAGATCGACTTGCTTCCCAGCATCTTCGAAAACATAAGTATCTTCATCTCCTCAATCCTCCCTCCCTATCCTCTCGATAATTCTCATCAGGCCCTCAAACGAACGCCTCGTTCCCTCGATCTTCGACCCTGATGGGGGCCTGTAATGAGTCTCAATGGATACAACGCCGTCATACCCATCCCTTTTAAGTGCCCTGAGCTGCCCCTCATAATCCACATCCCCCTCGCCTATGGGAAGCCACAGGTGCTCACCGTTCCTGAAGGTTGAATCCTTCATGTGCATGTGTATCATCTTATGTTTAATCCTTTCATACCCGTCCGGATAAGGTCTCTCCTCCCCAGCGGCGTGGGCGTTTCCAGGGTCCCATATCAGCTTCAGATTTGGGGAGTCAAACTGCTCGAACAGCCTCAATAGATCCTCGCTCGTCCCGATGTTGCCCGAGCTGACGTTTTCAAACCCCAGAATCACCCCTTCACGTTCGGCTATCTTTATCGGCAGCTCCATCTTCTCGAATATCCTCTCCCATTTCTCCTCGCTCATCCGCTGTTCCTTCCAGAAGGAGAAAAGACGAACCACGTTCGTATCGAAAAGAGGCGCTATCTCGATAGATCGGATCAGGTGGGCGATATGTCGGGAGTACTCCTCATCATCGTCCAGGTGACATCTAAGTGTAAGGGAATCTATAACGACCACCTTTACATCGCTTTTGCGGACTATCCTGATAACCTTGCTGAGAGAGGCATCGTCCAGGTCGCATATGTTCCTGCCCCATACCCCGTGTAGCTCTATATACCGGATGCCCCATGACTTGGCTATATCTATCGCCTCCTGAAGGTCATCGCTTATCTCATCCGTGACCACTCCAATCTTAAACACCCTTTTACCTGGTTCCTCAAACTGTGTCAAACTGACCTATCTGCCGGTTGAGGAACCT
>CAZHVH010000685.1:0-1950 GCA_964535855.1 uncultured bacterium | reverse complement strand
TTGCTCCAATTCGGAAGGGATATCTCGCTGCGGTAGTTGGAGAAGTTGTATAACGGCATTCTCCTGGGCGAGTAGATCCTTTTGCCCCTGAACGGCTCACTCTGAGTGTAGATCCACATCTCCCGCTCGTCCCAGCACAGGAGTTCGTCCCTCGCGTCACCCGTCACGTTAAGCGGATGATAACATAGATTCGGGTGGCCATCCTCGGGCATCAGCACGACCTTTCTGCCCCAACCGTCATAAAGCCCTCCGAGCGTGGGATGAGGGGAGGCGAATATAAGCTCCGTACCCTCTCCCGACCAGTTGACGGGAAATGTGGAGAAGCCCAGCGGATATCCCTGCATGGTCAGGATTCTCCTCAGATCGGCGTCGTAGAGGAAGATTATCCCCGGATACCCCCAGAAGGTCTTCGTGAAGAACTGAAGCCCCTCAACGTCATCCCGGAACCTCGCTATGCATAGCTCCTGCATATGCCCGAGCCTCTCATGGAAGATCACCTTCCCTTCAAGATCCACAGCGTAAAGCCCTGCGTCGCCGGAGGCGAAGAGCACGATCGGATCTCCCTCGCCTTTCAGATCCACGACGGCTATCGTATCGACATGATCCTCCATCTCCAGCGACCAGATAACACTGCCGTCCTCGTCCAGTAACGTTGAGCCGACGAACACCTCCTCCCTGCCATCCCCGTCCACATCCCATGGGAACGGATAATGTCCGGTCGAGCAGGCATGGCTCCACAGCGGCTCGAGCTCGCCGTTATAGGCCCAGATATGGTTATATCTGTCTTTGATCAGCAGCTCCCCCCTATGTCCCCTGCCGCTGAGGTCAGCGAAGCAGATGGAGTCGCCGGTTATCCGGAAGAAGATGTCCTCCTTCAGCCATTGGTGGGAGGGCAGGCTTTCGGGGGTGGGAGCCTCCATCTTCAATCTCCCGCTCGTCCCGTCGAGGACCTGGATTCGGAAATCCTTGCACATGACCACTTCGGCCTTACCGTCTCCGTCCAGGTCATGGATCTGCATCGGGAGATCCGCCGTCAACAGCGCGTGTTCCGGATTCGGCTCGCCGATCTGCCACAGCACCTCCCCGTCGAGGTTAAACGCCGTGAGGCATGAGATCATGCCGAAGTTCCCGCCATCCAGCCTTTTGATGTTCTGTGCCATGAGGATCTCGATCCGTCCGTCCCCGTCCAGATCGCCGAACCGCACCGACTTGCCCGCGCCGAAATCACCCAGGTTTATCCTCCTCCACAGAACCGGTTTAGGAAGCGATTCCCTGATCTCCTCGAGCTCCCTCCTCATCTTCAGATGTATAGTCGAAAGCCGAGCTATCTCCTCGCTGGCGGGTAAAACCGAGATATCGTCAAACCTTGCGGGACATGTCGCCACGAGTCCGATCTGCCCTCTATGAGGATGCTCAAAGGGATATTCCACCTCGAAGAGCTTCGCCCCATCCAGGTATCCGATCGCTTTTTTATCCTCCACCTCCAGGGCGATCAGATGCCATCTTTCGGGATCGAACTCCTCGGGCAGATCGTATTCCGCCAGATCTGCCGTCCTTTCGAAGTTGATCAACTTCAATTTCAAGCTTTTCGCCCTCTCGATGCAGAGGAGGTAATACGATCGACTATGTTCCAGCCGCGCCGCCACCCCGGCATATCCCCTATCCGAAAGGAGGCGAACCCTAGCCTGGACCTTGTAGTTTCCCCACGCGAAATCTCCCGCTGCCAGTATGGATGGTATTTTATCCCGAACGGCGGCATGCTCCATGAATTTATTTCCATCCTCCTCGCCCACCAGCCATCCGGGCGAATTGCGCCAGCTATGGTGTACGGTCAGCTCTGTCCATCCACCGCGACACCCTTTGGGCTCGACACAGTGATACTCGCCGAGCGGCGAGTAATCGTAAGGGAAGGTCCCGATCGGAAACCCCTCGAAATCCTCCGAGAAAAGC
>CAZHVH010000684.1:0-1957 GCA_964535855.1 uncultured bacterium | reverse complement strand
ACTCCTTAAGATGACAGGGATAACGATGGAAGGGGTTATTCTGAACGAACGGGTGACCTTAGGGCTTCCGACGCTAGCCGGGTTGGAGCTTTACGAGGCTTTGGAGATAGCGAGGGAGATCGGATTTCAATCCGTAATGTCCCTGCCGGGGGGACCTAACACGAGGCATTCCCTCGGTGAGTTTCCGACCTTCCGGTTTTACGAGCTGAACGATGAAGGACGTCGCAGGCTTAAGGGGATACTTAAGAGGTTCAAACATATCGCCGTTCATCAGGCGTGGGATGAGAAGTGGAAGAGCTGGATAGACTGTGCCGCCTATCTTGAGGCTGAGATGGTCACGATACACCACAGGCCCGAAGCTCCTGTTGAAGATCAGGTGGAGTTTCTCCGAAGGGTCGGGGATTATGCGATAGGGAAAGGGGTTAGGATCGGTATCGAAAACGTCGGAGGAGATCTGGAAAAGTTCTTATCGCTGATCGAATCCGTCGAACATCCCTTAGTGGGAGCGACTCTGGACGTAGGACATTGTGCTTATTTCGATGGGATAAGGTCGATATCCGACTTGAAGGAGAGGGTAAGGGCGTTAAACGATCTTATGGAAAAACTCGTAAGAGAGCTGGGGAAAAGCCTCTTTCACCTCCACGTCCACAACGTGCGCCTCAGTGATTGGAGGGATCACCGGTCGGTTCCCGAAGGCGTCATAGATTTTCCTCGATTGTTTCAGGTGTTGAGGGAAATCAACTACGAAGGACTGTTTGTGATAGAGCTGGAGGAGCCGGAGATGATCGAGAAGGCAAGGAAATCAGGGAGATACCTCTCGTGGCTATTGAATGAGCGGCGTTAGTAGTGTAAAATTTATGGTGGTGGAGGTAAAGCATGAAGCCTATCAGTTTAATCTTGATAGCCATACTGATCCCGATGTTTGGAGCCTGGGCAGGCTTCATACCGAAACCCGATGAGACCTTACCCTACGGCGAGTCCATATGCGGTTTGACGCCGCGGTCACCGAAGATCGACGGGGAGCTCAGCGATTGGAAATACGCCATTTTCGTGGCCTTCGATTCCGAGAGGGAGTTATTCAGAGGTAAAGGCTCGTGGAAAGGGCCCGATGATCTGACTGTGATCTGGAGCACGATGTGGGATAAGGATAACTTCTACTTCGCTGCCGCCGTCAGAGATGACAAGTTCAAGCCGTCTAATAACCCTGCTCAGCCATGGCTCGGTGATTGTATCTTCCTATACTTCGACGCCGCCAATTCCAAAGCTGTGGTGGACAATAAGATAAACTTCGCTCTCCTCAACAACAAACCCGTTGTCAGCGACTGGAGCGGCAGAGGGGTCGACATGACCTCCGCCGAATTGGCGATCACCCCCGAAAAAGAGCTCGGTCCTGCAGGTATGATCTACGAGGCAAGGGTGCCCATGAAGCTGATACAAAACATCAAGGTTGAAGAGGGCTACTCCTTCGGATTCACGCCCGGGTATGAGGAGGGAACCAACGATCCTGAGGGTAGAGGATTGATTTTCATGGATTGGAACGGCGTAGATCCGGATGTGGCTGCGAATCTGGGGAAATTGACGCTTGGCGGGAAACTTGCCGTGACGCCTCTCACAAGCTTGCCCATGCTTTGGGGGAAGCTGAAGCTCAGATGATCCGCTTAAAGCCCTGCTCTTTCCATCTCCTCTTTCAGATCGTCTATGGTGAGATGGGTGTACCTCTGGGTCGTAGTTAAGGACTTATGACCCAATATCTTCTGGACCGCTCTTATGTTCACGCCTTTCTTCAACATTCTCGTTGCCGCCGTATGTCTCAAGGTATGAGGCGATACGTTCTTGTCTATTCCAGCTTTCTTAGCGAGCCTCTTAACGACCCTGTTTATCGTCCTGGTGCTCCAGGGGAAGAGATGATCATCCGATTTTAGGAATCTCAGTATCACCTGAAGATGTCTTCTCGATC
>CAZHVH010000683.1:0-1971 GCA_964535855.1 uncultured bacterium | reverse complement strand
GGCGTCACGCTTCGTGCCATCCTCATCGGGATTCTCCTGATACCGGTGAATGCATATTGGGTCACCAAATCGGAGGTGGTGTGGGCTTTCACCCATGCCACCACACTTTCCATCTTCTTCAACGTCATCTTCATCCTCTTCCTGCTATCGCTTTTAAACCTCCTCCTGACCCGAACCGCACCCCACCTTGCCTTATCGTATGGGGAGCTGTTGACCATCTACGTTATTCTCTGCATAGCGACAACCCTTCTCGGTCATGATATGCTTCAGATCCTCATCCCCCTCATGACCTACCCCTTC
Organism: uncultured bacterium; assembly: GCA_964535855.1. Taxonomy (GTDB): domain Bacteria; phylum Poribacteria; class WGA-4E; order B28-G17; family B28-G17; genus JAGGXZ01. The sequence continues at coordinate 1,671 of CAZHVH010000683.1, read as the reverse complement.
CGGTTTGCTACACCCGAAAACGAATGGAGGGAGCTTTTCTGGGGATATCTTCCCAGGTGGCTCATGGTCGACGAACCCGACGTCATGAGGGGGTATTATGAAGGCGAATCCTCCCTCTATGACCTCTATATTCTGAAGAGTTGGTTCAGACCTCTCCTTTTCTGGACGGGGTTTATACTGGTGCTTTATTTCACCATGATATGCCTCCTCACCTTCATAAGGAGAAGATGGACGGAGGAGGAGAAGCTGAGCTATCCGGTAATCCAGCTTCCCCTGGAGATGACCCTCAACTCCTCCCGGTTTTTCAGAAACAGCGCCATGTGGATCGGGTTCGCCATCTCATCCTCGCTCGACCTGATACATGGGCTTCACAGACTCTACCCTTTCATCCCCGATTTCAGGACCAAATACAACCTCGCCCCGCTTTTTACGGAGAAACCCTGGAACGCTATCGGCTGGATGCCGGTCTGTTTTTACCCTTTCGTCATCGGTCTGGCTTACTTCATGCCGCTGGATCTCTCGTTTTCGACCTGGTTCTTCTATCTGTTTTGGAAAGCGCAGCTCGTGGTGAGGTCCGCTTTAGGATTGGGGAGGATGTCCGGGCCATATTTAGGTGATCAGTCCGCCGGGGCATGGATCGGGATAGGAGCTCTGTCGATATGGCTGAGCAGGCGCTCGATATTCAAGGCGCTTCGATCGGCTTTCGGGGGAGATCGAGGGGATGAGTTGAGGGAACCGCTGACGTACAAAGTCGCTTTGATCGGATCCGTCCTGGGGATAGGGATTTTATGTCTCTTCTCGTGGTGGATGGGCATGTCGGTTTGGGTGGCGATCTCCTTCTTCGTCATCTACTTCGTCATAGTGATCGCCGCCACGAGGATGCGGGCTGAGCTCGGCCCTCCTACCCATGATCTTTACTACGAAGGCCCGGATAGGATACTTGCTTCTCTGATCGGCACGAGACGGCTCGGCCCCGGTAACCTCTCAGCCTTTACCCTCTATTTTTGGATAACCAGAGACTACCGATGTCATCCCATGCCGCATCAACTTGAGGGGTTTAAAATCGCCGAAAGAGCAGGGTTGGGAAACAGGAGACTGGTCTGGGTGATGATGGCGGCGACCCTTTTGGGCGCATGGGCGACCTTCTGGGCGATACTGCACTTCTTTTACGCCTACGGCGCCGCATCGCGCGTGCGGGGGTACTCCCTGGGGTTGGCGTGGGAGGCGTATGTCAGGCTACAGAACTGGCTCAATTACCCATCCGGCCCGGATGGTTCGATGTTGAGGCAGATGGGATTCGGGCTCGGACTGACCGTCTTCCTGATGGTCATGCGCAGGAGGTTTCTGGGGTTCCCGTTTCATCCAGTCGGATATGCCGTCGCCGGAAGCTGGACGATGAGCTGGATGTGGTTTTCGATCTTTTTGAGCTGGTTGATAAAGTACGCGCTTCTGAGAGGTGGTGGACTTAAGCTCTACAGAAAGGGGGTTCCCTTCTTCATGGGTTTGATGCTCGGTCAGTTCGTGAGCGGCAGCCTATGGAGCATCTTCGGCACAATAGCCGATAGGCCGGTCTACGGTTTCTTCGTGTGACCGAGCCCTCATCTCCTTAGGATCACCCCTTGACGAACACCTTCTTCCGAATTATAATGGACGTGACGTCATGCTAGCTGC
>CAZHVH010000682.1:0-1972 GCA_964535855.1 uncultured bacterium | reverse complement strand
GCCCCGATGCTCCGGAGCTTTTCAAAGCGCAGGTGAAAAGCAGGGGGGCATACAGGGTGATAGATAAGGTTAAAGTGAGACTTTACGAAACGGAAGATAAATACTGGGCGGAACTTGCGAATCTACAGGTGAGGAGAGTACACATCGGAGAGGAGTGGATATACCGCTATGACCGGTTGTTAGCAGGAGGAGTATGGGCGGTGATCGATCTTGAATACGATCCGAGCTTGATAGATCGGGGGGAAGTTCGACCCTTTGTTATCCGCCGGATACGTCCCATACAGCTTGCGAACATCGGTCTTGAGGAGGTAAAAGAGCTTAGGAAGCGATTCACAAGGGAGGAATGGATAGATCTTCTCATCCGTTCCGCTGGACTCGAGCCGTCATACCTCGACAGAAGGAAGAAGTTCCTCTACCTCCTTAGACTCCTCCCGTTCGTGGAGAGAAACTACAACCTCGTCGAGCTGGGACCGAGGAACACAGGGAAGAGCTACGTTTATAGGGAGCTCTCGCCCTATTCCATTCTTGTCTCTGGGGGCGAGGCTACGGTGGCAAGCTTATTCATACATCTCGGCACAGGAAGGATTGGAATGGTGGGGCTCTGGGATATAGTAGCTTTCGATGAAGTGGCAGGATTAAAAAAACTTAAAGATCCTTCGGCGATCCAGATCCTTAAGGATTTTATGGAATCGGGAAGTTTTTCGAGGGGGAGGGAGGAGGTCTCTGGAAACGCCTCCCTTGTTTTTATAGGCAATCTCAACGTCGATGTCGATACGGCAGTCAGAACTTCGCATCTTTTCACCCCTTTTCCCAAAGAGATGCAGGATCTAGCGCTCTTGGATAGGATACACGCCTATATCCCAGGCTGGGAATTCCCCAAAATGAGATCCGAGTTCATCGGCAGACATTATGGATTCGTAGTGGATTATCTGGCTGAGATCCTTCATAGCTTGCGTGAAGAACCGGTCGGACCGGTGATCGATAGGCACTTTGAGCTCGGCCGCTCTCTGAACAAAAGAGACGAGAAAGCCGTGAGAAAGACAATCTCAGGTTTGATAAAACTCATTCATCCTGATCTTCAGGTTGGAAAAGAAGAACTTGAGGAATATCTCGAAATAGCCCTTGAAATGCGAAGGAGAGTAAAGGAACAGTTGAAGAAGATGGGTGGGATCGAGTTCTGGGATACCAGATTCACCTTTATCGATCTTGCTGAGGACGAGGAGAAGGAAGTCTTCGTTCCTGAGCAAGGAGCGGGTGAATTCATTCCCTCTGAAGCACCTCCGCCTGGAGTAGTTTACGCCGTTTCATCCGATCCGCGCTCAGGGAGGACAAGTGTATTCCGAATCGAAGTAGCATCGGTCAAAGGCTCCTCAGGCTACATGGTGACAGGCTTGATATCAAAAGCATCTCGCCAATCAGCGAGAACTGCCTATGACTACCTTCGGAATTACTGGGATAAACTCACCGTCGAAAGATCTATAGAAGGGAATCAAATAAATATCCAAGTTGTTCCGCTCTATCAGGCGGAAGAGATATCTCCATCCTCCGCAGCTATAGCGGTTGCCATCGCTTCAAGCCTTTTGGACCGTGAGGTTCAACCGAGAACTGTGGTTTTAGGTGATATAACGCTCCAGGGTGGCGTCTTACCACTTGTTGGCCTAGGTGACCTGCTTCAAGCGGCATCGGAGCACGGCGGTCGAAGGGTATTGATACCCATTCAAAACACGAAGGATTTAAGCGGAATTCCCGTCGAAATTCTCAATAAACTGGAGCTTGTCTTCTACTCGGATCCCTTAGATGCGATTTTAAAAGCTCTGGGTCTATAACAGAAGAATACACCCTTCCCCTTGTGGTAGGGTTCACGGTGCGACACATATGGGAATAAAAGCTCGGATAGATGAACTGAGAGAGGTGAACCGGATGACCAGCAGGGAACGATATCTACGCACGATGAACTTCGAGGATGTGGATC
>CAZHVH010000681.1:0-1972 GCA_964535855.1 uncultured bacterium | reverse complement strand
AAGGTTATCTATCCCCTCTTTTTGAACCAGGGGTCTTTGGCCTTTATCTCCCTCCACCAGCTTTGGTTCTCCACATACCATCTGACGGTTATCTCCAGCGCCTCCTCGAAGGGGTATCGGTGTTTCCACCCGAGCGATCTCAGCTTGGAGACATCCATCGGGTATCTTTTGTCATGTCCGGGTCTATCCTCCACAAATCTTATCAGGCTTTCGGGTTTGCCCAAAATGGAGAGGATCGCCTGGGCCACCTGGATCACCGATCTCTCGTTTTCGCCTCCTGTCCCGATGTTATAGGCCTCGCCTGGTTTACCCTTTTCCAGAACTTCTGCTATGGCGGAGCATATGTCATGGACGAATATGTAATCCCTTACGTTTCTCCCGTCCCCGTATATCGGCAACGGCAGGTTATCTATGGCGTTGGTGGTGAACAGCGGCACGACCTTTTCCGGATACTGATACGGCCCTATGGTGTTACAGCCCCTGGTTATAAGGACGGGCAGGTTAAAGGTTTTGAAATAGGCCCTTGCCATCAGATCCGCCCCGGCCTTGCTGGCGGAGTATGGATTGCTGGGATCGAGCGGATCCTCCTCGTTGAACTTGCCCTCCATCCTGCTGCCGTATACCTCGTCGGTCGAGACCTGTAGGAACCTCTCGATCCCACACCTGCGTGATACCTCCAGCAGCACGTATGTCCCATAGACGTCCGTCCGGATGAAGCTCCCCGGATCGAGGATGCTTCTATCGACATGTGACTCGGCGGCGAAGTTCACCACTGTGTCAACCTCGTGCTCGAACATCACCCTTTCGACATGATCCATATCCCTTATATCGCCGCGTATGAAGGTATGACGCGGGTTATCCATAAGGTCGGCTATGTTCCTGACGTTTCCCGCGTAGGTCAAGAGGTCGTAGTTGACCACCTTGCAGTCGTATTTTTCCAGTAGAAACCTAACGAAGTGGGAGCCTATGAAGCCGGCACCTCCCGTTACCAAAGCACATTTCATCTCAAACCCCTATCCTCGAGCTTGACCTTGTTAGCCCCTGTTTTTGCCACAAGGGTGCTGGTCTGAAGCAGTGATTCAAACGTCCCGGCGTCCATCCACCAACCTTCAAGGAAATCGTATTCCATCTCGCCGAGATGTATATACATGTTGTTGACATCGGTGATCTCAAGCTCCCCTCGTTCGGAGGGTTTCAGGGTCTTGATCATATCGAACACCCTGGCATCATACATGTAGATTCCGGTAACCGCCAGATTTGAAGGTGGGTTTTGGGGCTTTTCGATGATCCTGATCGGCTTGCCCGCCTCATCGATCTCGATCACCCCAAACCTTTGAGGATCAGGCACCTCCTTCAGCAGTATCCTAGCACCGCTTCTCTGCCTTTTGAATCTCTCCACCGGCCCTATGATGTTCCCCTCTATAACGTTATCTCCGAGTATGACGACGGATCTGTCATCTCCGACGAAGCCTTCGGCGAGCAGGAGCGCATCGGCTATCCCTCCCTCTCCTCTCTGATAGGCGTAATAGAGGGATCTGATACCAAGCTCCTTGCCGTCGCCTAGAAGCTTGATGAACTCGCCCGCCGTGTTGCCTCCCAAGACGATCAGTATCTCCGTTATACCGGCGTTAACTAACGTCTGAATGGGATAATAGATCATCGGTTTGTCCCAGATCGGCAGGAGATGTTTGTTGACGACCTTCGTTATCGGGTAGAGCCTCGTCCCCAATCCCCCTGCCAGAACAACCCCTTTCAGCTCCATAAGCACACCGAGTCATCGGGAAGATGAAGTTTTGAACGCGAAAATTATATCATAGTCATCATGGAGAGTCGAGTCTGAGCAGCTTCGCCCCGTTTTCGCACAGGATCTTGGCTATCTCTTCCTCCGAGAAACCGAGGGAGGCTATCCAGGATAGCTCCTCCTTTTGATCGGCCCAGGGGGCATCGGTGGCGAAGAGTATCCTATCTATGC
>CAZHVH010000680.1:0-1974 GCA_964535855.1 uncultured bacterium | reverse complement strand
TAATATGAGCGAATTCAATTGACCGACTCCCTTATCCTTTTGGCGATTTCCAGTTTCCTCTCCAGCCCCTCGGCGTCGCCGTTTGAGAGCAGTCTTCTGTACTCGATGAGAACCTCGATCAGGGTGTCGATCATCGGCACGATCATATCCGCGTTCTGCGAGAGTATCTCCCTCCACAGTTTAGGTGAACCTGAAGCCACACGGGTGACGTCCTTGAATCCGGTCGCCACCAGATCCAAGGCCTCATCCATTTTGCCGACCGTCTCAGCCAGCGCCGATGCCGATACGTGCGGCAGATGACTGGCGGCGGCTATAAGCTGGTCGTGTCTGTGTGGGGATAGGATCAGGGTTCTTGCCCCCACAAATTCCCACATCTCCCTCACCACATCAAGGGCTGAAGGAGGGGTTGAATCGGTGGGGGTGAGAATGCATCTTGCATCCTCAAACAGATCCGCCTTCGCCGCCAACACGCCCGATCTTTCGGACCCTGCCATCGGGTGCCCGCCGACAAACGGCACGGATGGGTTGGCCGATCTGAGTATCGCCTCGGCGCGTTCAACCACCTTTCTTTTGACGCTGCCGACATCGGTGATCACACACCCCGCTTTAGCCGACGGGGCAATTCTCCCCACCATATCGGGGATCACATCTACGGGCGTACATATGACGACCACATCGGCTCCTCCCGCCTCCTCAAAATCGAGGCTGATCGTGTCAACGGCTTCGATCTGTAACGCCAGCTCAAGCGTACTTCGCCGTCTGCCGTATCCCTCGATCACCCCATCAAATCCCTTTCGTCTCAGGGCAAGGCCGAGCGAGCCGCCTATCAACCCCACACCGATGATCGCTATCCTTTCCGGTCTCATTCCATCGGCTCCACCCTATCGATCGCCTCTTTGAGGGCTGCTATGAACCTCCTATTCTGTTCCATCGTGCCGACCGTCACCCTTATGGAATTGGGGAAGTTGTATCCCCCCATAGGTCTCACTATAACGCCGAGCTTCATCATCTCCTGGAAGACCGCATCGGCGGGACGGTTCAAATGGACCAGTATGAAGTTGGCCTGGGAGGGGACATACTCCAGCCCGATTTTCTCCAGCTCCTCATATAGAAACCTTTTGCCCATGCTATTGATACGCCGGCTTTCATGAACGTGTTCGACATCCTGGAGGCTGGCCCTCGCCGCCTCCTGAGCCAGGAGGTTGACGTTGAAGGGTTGACGAACTCTGTTGAGGAGATCTATGATCTGCGGGGTGGATATGCCGTATCCCACCCTTAGGCCGGCAAGAGCATAGATCTTCGAGAAGGTGCGGAGCACGATCACGTTTCTCCCCTCGCGGACATACCTCAAAGTATCCGGGTACTCCGGATCCTCGACGTATTCGTAATAGGCCTCGTCGAATACCACGAGCACGTTCTCGGGAACCTTCTCCATGAAGGCTTCAACTTCCTTCCGGGTGACGATGGTGCCGGTCGGGTTGTTCGGATTGGCTATGAAGACGACCCTAGTAAACGGAGTGATCTCCTCGGCCATCGCCTGAAGATCGTGGGTATAGTTGCGAAGCGGGGTTGTCATTTCTTTCGCCCCACAGATCCTGGAGACGAGCATGTAAACCACGAAGGCCTGCTCCGAATAAACCACCTCATCGCCGGGCGATATGAAGGTGTCGCCTATGATCTGAAGGACGTCGTTGGAGCCGTTGCCCAGGATGATCTGCTCCGGAGGGAATCCGATGCGCATCGATATGTCCTGTTTGAGGTAGTAGGCATTGCCGTCGGGATATAGGTTTATCTTTGCGGCAGCATGTTTTATGGCCTCGACGGCGAGGGGAGAGGGCCCGAGCGGGTTCTCGTTCGAGGCCAGCTTCACCACATCTTGTAGCCCTAGCTCCCTCTGTACTTCCTCGATCGGTTTGCCGGGTTGATATGGTATTATGCTCTCTATGCCCGGTTTGGCTCTCATCCGATACCTCC
>CAZHVH010000679.1:0-1977 GCA_964535855.1 uncultured bacterium | reverse complement strand
AGGAGGCGCTTGAGGCGTTTAAACTGCTATCTGAGACGGAGGGGATCATCCCTGCGCTCGAATCCGCCCACGCGATAGCATATGCCGCCAAACTCGCGCCGAAGCTCGATCCCGATCGGATAATCATCATATGCCTCTCCGGAAGGGGGGATAAAGACGTAGAAACAGTATCCAAGATAATGGAGGATTTTCAGACGTGAAAGGAGAAACACTATTCGGCTGTGAGGTGAATATATCTATTGATATTGATAACCTCTATCCGCCCGGTTCGAAAAGGACGGAGCTGGAGAGGAGATTTAAGAAGCTCATCCATGAAAAACTGCATTTCGGATCGCTTGTCTCTTATGTGGGGAATAAGGAAATCCCATTTCTCAGAATATACAGATATAAAGAAGCATTTGCCTTCAGCTTCGTTAAGCATTTCTTGAGAAAATTCGATGCAACTTCAGATGATTATGTTTTCGATCCGTTTTCTGGATTAGGCACAACGATGTTTACCTCTATGGTGCATGGGATCCCCTCTGTGGGCATTGATAAACTGCCTATAGCTTATTTTATATCCAAGACGTTGCCCCTTTTTTTCACCTTGAGTGAAGGTGAATTAAAAGGAATATGGAGTTCACTTATACCTGAGATCGAGAGGAGTGAACCAGCCGACGTAGCTTTAGATGTTCCCATAATGAAGGTGGCTTTCGATGAAAAAACGCTTTTAACCTTAAGGAAGCTGAAATCCGCCATTGGGGAATTGTTTTCACCCCACCGTAATATCTTACTTCTGCTTTTCTTCTCCATCTTAGAGGAATGTAGTTTCACGTCTAAAGATGGACAATTTCTCAGGCTTAAACATGATAAGAGGATATCGGACCCCATCGAGGCGATGAACAGGAAGGTAATTCAGGTGGAGGAGGACATCCGTAGATCAAAACTTTTATTTTCCACACCGTTCATCGATGGGAGCATGATGCCGGAGGTGTACATCGGAGATGCCAGGGATCTATCGCCTATAAAATTCACTAGGAAACCGACGATCATAATCACATCCCCCCCTTATGCTAACAGATATGACTACACGAGAACCTATGCTTTGGAGCTCTGTTTCCATTTCATCAGAAACTTCGAAGAGCTCAAGATGATTCGATTTGGAATATTAAGATCACATATAGAATCAAAAATTAAGGAAGGAGAATCCCCTCCTCATCCCGCTGTGGAGGAAGTGGTGAACGCTTTAAGCGGGAAAAAGCTCAATAATCCTAGAATACCAATTATGATTTTGACCTATTTTGTGGATATGAGAAAAGTTATAGAGGAGTGGTTCAGGATTCTTGCTCCTAAATCCAAGATCGCTATGGTGGTGGATAACGTCAGGTTTGAAGGCGAACTGATTCCCGTGGATCTGATTTTATCCAGCATGGCTGAGGAGATTGGGTTTGAGGTGAAAGAGATCATCGTCGCACGATACAAAGGCAATAGCTCACAGCAGATGAAGAAATACGGGAGAGTTCCTGTGAGAGAAAGTATCGTCATTTGGGAGAAGCGAACATGAAGACCAAGGAAAAGGAAACTTGGATGGTCGATCAGGTCGCCAAAAGCGGGTTCTTCCATCATAAATTGCATGAATGGGAATTGCTGGAAACAGCTTACGAACTGGAGAGCATAAAGGGGGAGGAGCTAGAATGGGTCCTAGAGAGGTTAAATATCTCCGCTAAAGCTTGGAATAAGGTCATTCACAGAGGGATTAAACCTGTGATGGTATTCGCACATCCGGATCTTCTGAAGGAGAACCCGAAGAGAATCCGCTATTACAGAATGCTCAGTATGGTTTCCCAAAAGTCAATGGCAAGAGTTGGATTGAACATAAGCGGATATGAGGTTGGAAAAATCTTACTTCAAGATGATTTAGCTTTAAATATATCAAGGCATCTTAACAGAATCATTAGTTTGTTGGTGGAACAGGATGAAAGGATAGATAGCAGAGAG
>CAZHVH010000678.1:0-1978 GCA_964535855.1 uncultured bacterium | reverse complement strand
TCCGGAGCCACGCCGCTTCGGCTTCAAAGACGAACCCTTAAAGGCGAATCGCTCATAGGGGACTTCGACCTGACCTGTCCGCCGATACATGAGGAGGAAGCCGTGGAGGAAGCGCGCAGATGCCTGCACTGTCCATCTGCACCTTGCGGAAACGGCTGCCCGCTGAACGTGCGTATCAACCAAATCCTAGCTCTGATGGCCGAGGGCGAGATTCCGGAGGCATACCTGACCCTTCGATCCGATAACCCCCTCTTCGGCGTCACATCCTTCCTCTGTCAGGATGAGCTTTATTGCGGTGGAAGCTGCTTCCTCGGCAGGTTGATGGGCCGGAGATGCTCGATAAGGAACAAGGAGATCTTTAAGTTTTTGTGGCAATGGGGAAGGGAGAACCGGGATCGAATCCCGCCTCCTTTCAGGATGAACATGCTCTCTCGGACGGCCAAGGTAGCGGTGGTCGGATCGGGACCGGCGGGTATGGCAGCGGCATGGAGGTTGGCCGAACGGGGATGTTCGGTGACCATCTTCGAGAGGGAAAATCATCCCGGAGGGATACCATACTGGGAGACGCCCCGCTTCAGATTTCCCGCCGATCAGGTGATGGATGACCTTATAAGCGACCTAAAGCGGCTCGGCGCGGAGTTCGAGCTCGGCGTCAACATCGGTGAGGGGGGCGATCTCAGTCTGAGTGATCTATTTGAGAAAGGTTATACCTCGGTCTTCCTGGCTACAGGGCTCACCGTGGCGAAAAAACTGGGAATACCGGGCGAAGAGGAGAGCGGCGTTATCTCGTCTAAGGATCTCTTCAGGATGGAAAGGGAGTTGGGGGTGGAGGAGATGATAAAGCGATTTAGGGGTAAAAGGGTGATCGTCACCGAAGGGGGAAACACCGCTATGGACACGGCGAGAACTCTCCTGAGATACGGCGCACAGCCCCTCGTGGTGTACTGGAGAAAAGGCCCTCGCTCCCTGAAAAAGGAGTATAACGCGGCCAGGGAGGAGGGCGTTCAGTTCATGTTCCTCACAAAGCCGGTTCGAATCGAAAGAGATCGAGGTCTGATCGTTATGAGGGCCGTGAGAATGAAAGATGGGGAACCCCTGCCCGAAAGCGAGTTTGAGATACGGGCGGACGCCGTAGTTAACGCCATAGGGGCGATTCCGGACTTCAGGGATGAAAACCTGATCTCGGACGAAAGAGGGTTCGTCAAGGTCGATCCGGACGATCTCTCCACATCACGCAGATCGGTCCTCGCCGGCGGAGATCTGATAGAGGAGGGAAACGTGACGAAGGCGATAAGGGACGGCTTCAAAGCGGCCAGAATTATCCTGAGCACCTGTTACGCCGAGGAGGTGGAAAATTGACCGATATCTCGACTGTTCTGGTCACAGGCGGAGCCGGATTCATCGGATCGCACCTGTGCGAAAGGCTCGTCTCCGAAGGTGTGGAGGTGATCTGCCTCGATAACTTCGACCCCTTCTATGACCCGGAGATCAAATGGGAGAACATATCAAACCTCCTGAACCTGCCCAACTTCACCCTCATCGAAGGGGATATCAGGGATCTGGAGAATCTGAGGCGGATCAGAGAGGGATATGAGTTCGGAGCTGTGATCCACCTCGCCGCCAGAGCCGGGGTTAGGAGATCCGCCCGTGAGCCGCTTTTGTATGAGGAGGTGAACGTCAGGGGAACGCTCAACCTGCTTGAGTCCTTCAAGGACGTCCCCCTGAAGAGCTTTATCTTCGGCTCATCCTCCTCAGTTTACGGGATCATCCGCAAGGCGCCGACGGGAGAGGATGATGAAACGAGCAGGCCGATCTCACCGTATTCGGCCACCAAGAAGGCCGGAGAGCTGTTATGTTACACCTATCACCATCTTTACGGCATTCCGGTAACTTGTCTTAGGCTTTTCAGCGTGTATGGCCCGAGGATGCGGCCTGATCTGGCGATACATAAGTTCGCGAGGCTAATTGAGGCGGGAGA
>CAZHVH010000677.1:0-1980 GCA_964535855.1 uncultured bacterium | reverse complement strand
CGTTCCTCCCCATGGATAACCGCTACACTCAAGGGAAATAAGAGCGAACTGAATTTTCCCCCCTGAGTGTATCTCCTCATCTTTAAACCCCTACCCCCTTGTGTATGTCGTTAAGGGCCATGAAAATCTACAAGCCTCCTGACCTTTCTCCTCACAGGTTGACCGGGAAATATAAAGGTTTCCGACACCTTAACCGGTCCCACCCCAGGGGCTAGCCATTTCACCGTCTGATATTTCAACACATCTCCCTTCTTCAGGGGGTTGTTCTGAAGCATGAAGTTTTTGGCGTTCTCGCTGGAGGCATCGATTTTGATCCCCGTAACAGTTAGCTTCGTCTCCTCGATGAGTTTGATGCATCTATAGGTTCTCTCGCCTCGAGCATCGGAGATCATTTCCTCCCTCTCGGCCTTGAAGGAGCTGGTCCAAAGGACATCTATATCTACTGTATATCTCCCAACCTGAGGGATCAGCCCTGTTATCCTAACCTTACCGCTTGTCCTTTCGCTCCATCTGTCTCCGACCTTAAGTGGCCTTTTGACCAGCATGAGCGGCTTCAGCGGTGTAACGGTTGAGCTTCCCACCTCATATGAGGAACTTTTCACCAGTTTGACGCCGCCTCTTCCCGGAAGGAGCCATGTCTTTTCGATTATCCTATTGCCGTCCTCAGCCTTCCTGACCTCCTGTATGAAAACCCGTTTACCATCCATTTTGTCGCTCCGGGGTATCGTGACGATCTGGACGTAATTCCCGTCCTTCTCCTGAACCTCGTATCTCCATCTCATGCCGAGCTTCACAGGATAGTAATCGAGGGCCCACGCGAGGGAACACATCACTAGAACTACGATCGGCAAGGCCATCTTTAAAATCCATCTTCCTTTCATCCGAACACCTCCCGATAGAATCTGTCTCTTACCTCAGCGATTCCTTCCTTCATGGCGTCGGGATGCACCCTATTGGTGAGCAATATCCCTGCCATCTTCCGATTGAGGTCGATCCTGATGGATGTTCCTGTAAATCCCGTATGATACAGCGATCCGTCATCGAGCAGAATCCATCCGATCCCTCTCGACTCATTCAATCCGGGGGTGTGGCATCTGGAATACACCTCAAGCGATTCCCCATACAACAGCTCCCCTTCGAAGAGCCCCACGCAGAACCTCGCCAGATCCCCGGCGGTTGAAAAGAGTCCGGCGTTGCCCGATACCCCTCCGAGGAAGAAGGCATTTTCGTCATGTACCTCTCCTCTGATGACCCAATCCTCCGCTTCTGACTGCGACGGCCTGCGATATCCAGGTCGTCGCCTTCTCAAGCTTTCGGCCGACTCAGTGGGCGCACATCTGGATCGCAACTCAGAAGGGGGATTAAAGAGGGTATCCCTCATATCCAGCCTTTTGAAGATCATCTCATGGGCTAATCGATCGAGCCCATCTCCGCCGACCCTCTCCAGCACCTTTCCGAGGAGTATGTATCCGAGACAGCTATAGACCACCCTCGATCCTGGCCGATACCGGAGCGGAATGGAGCCGAGGTATCGAACCACATCGTTAAGGTCGTTCAGCTCACAGTAGAGCGGTCTCCAAGCGGGCAACCCGGACGTGTGAACGGCAAGGTGCATGATGCTGATCCCCCTATATCCGAAATCCGGCAACACCCTGTGAACCTCCTCCTCCAGCGAGATCCTCCCCTCCTGGACCATAACCATCAGTAGCGTGGCAGTGACGATGACCTTAGTGAGCGAGGCAAGGTCGAATATCGTATCCTCCTCCATCTGTTCGAGGCGGGGTAAAATCGATCGGTTGCCCACAACGTACGTCATCACTTGATCACCGTTTACTAAGGCGGCGATCGCCCCCGGGAATACGCCCGATTTAACGCCATCTTGGAGGATCTGTCTTACACCCATTGAAACCTCTCCCCAATCGGCGGTCGAGGATCATTATACGACAAGGGCATAAAAGCTGACAAGACCGATTTCAACCC
>CAZHVH010000676.1:0-1986 GCA_964535855.1 uncultured bacterium | reverse complement strand
ACCTGACGGGATGGGGTTTCACCGATGGCGATGCCAAAGATGAGATCATCCCCTTTAACGGCAAAACACCTATCCTTAAACCCGGTCAGTTCGGGGTGATCCTCGATAGCGAATACGCGGGGGAGTATGAGATCCCACCTGAAGCGCTGCTTTTAACGACCAAAAACACCACCCTCGGCGATGGCCTTTCCACGAAAGACCCGATAACCCTGTTCGACGAGAAGGGCGAGACCGTTGACACCTTCTCACATCCCTTTAACCCCGGCAACGGGATATCGGTCGAAAGGGTATCGTTGGAGATAGGCGATGTGGAGGACAACTGGAAGCCGTGTCCGGACCCCTCCGGCTCCACGCCCGGACGTCCCAACGCCATATGGAAGGTCAAGCCTCCCATTGAGAAGCCGAAAGAGATCGCTTTATCCCGGGATGTGATCATAAACGAGCTGATGTACGCGCCGGAGACGAAGGCGGGTCATCCGGAGTGGATCGAGCTCTACAACCGCTCGACCAAACCGGTGGAGATTTCGGGATACCAGATCATAGACTCGTCCGGAAGAGGTTGTAGGATACCGGACGGCACCATCATAAGGCCGCTCAGCTATCTCGTGCTCACCAGGAAGCTCGCTCCCTTCAAGGATTGGTATCCCAAGGCTGAGGCGGTGGAGGTCAAGCTGCCATCCCTGAACAACTCCGGTGATACCGTTTCGTTTCTCGGTCCTGGAGGAGAGTTGATTGAGAGAGTGAGTTACAAGGGCGGAGGTGAGAGGGACAGATCGTTAGAGAGAATCGATCCTAAAGGGCGGGCGGATGATCCGAACAACTGGCATGTATCGCTCGATAAAAGGGGAGCCACGCCGGGGGAGAGAAACAGCGTGACGGGTCTGCCGAAGGAGGGGAAAATCACCCTCTCAGTTAAGCCGAGGATGTTCAATCCCGAACGGATGAAACTTAAGATCTCCTATGAGGTGCCGATGGATTCGAGGATAACGCTCTACATCTTCAACTCCGCCGGGAGATTAGTGGTCACGCTGATCAAATCCGAAAGTGGCGGTGGCCGAGGGCAAATTGAGTGGGATGGAAGGGGAAAATCGGGGAGGGAGATGCCGACGGGCCTGTATCTCTGCCAGCTCATAGCCGAATTTGAGGGGGATAAAGCTGCCGCCACGGCGGTCATCCCCGTGATCATATCCAAAAAGTAGGAGGTGTGTCTTGGGAAAGCTGGACGGGAAGGTCGCCATAGTGACCGGCGGCGGACGGGGAATAGGAAGGGCAATCGCCCTTGCCTTCGCGAGCGAGGGCGCCGATATCGTCCCTGCGGCCAGAACCCTCTCGGAGATAGAGAACGTCGCTAAAGAAGCACGCTCGATGGGCGTAAGGGCGCTCCCAATACAGGTCGATGTGACCGACGAGGATCAGGTTGAGGCGATGGTGGGGAAGGTCATCGATGAGTTCGGCAGGGTGGACATCCTGGTCAACAACGCCGGAACGGCGATACACAACAGGGTGGTGGATATCAAAACCGAGGACTGGAAGAGGATGATGGATCTGAACCTGACGGGTATGTTCTTCTGCACCAGGGCTGTGATGAGATGGATGGAAAGGCAGAAAGGCGGCCATATCATCAACATATCCTCCATGGCAGGCAAACACGGATCGAAACGATACGCCGCCTACTCCACCACCAAGTTCGGCGTGATGGGGTTCACGGAATGCGTTGCCAGGGAAGGATTGGAGAACAACATCTTCGTGAGCGTCATCTGTCCGGGCCCTGTCGCCACAAGGCTGAGGGCGTCCAATCATCCGAATGACGATCCGGAGAAGCTGATGCTGCCGGAGGACATAGCCGATGTGGCCCTCTTCCTGGTGACAAGGCCCGACAGGGTCTACATCCCCGAGGTTCAGGTCATAGCCGCTAAGTTTTAGCCTTTGCCCTGGAAGGTTTCAACGCTTCGAGATCTCAGCTTGAACGGCGGAGGCGCCGAGGAA
>CAZHVH010000675.1:0-1996 GCA_964535855.1 uncultured bacterium | reverse complement strand
CGATGTGCTTGATGTTAACCCCAAAGCGCTCGGCACGCTGCTCAATTCCCGCATGGTTCAGGCCCTTTTCGAGGACGAAAACCCCCAAACCCGACATCTCTGGCGGTATCCCGACGGGAGCGAATTCGATCCAGATCGCAACACGGATGAGTTCGTCGCCGCCCTTCCGCTTTACAAGTCGCACGGCGTCATCGCCTTTACCATCAACCTACAATGCGGCAGGCCGAGGGAGGGGAAGCAGATCTGGCACGTCAGCGGCTTTAATCCCGACGGTTCCCTGAAACCCACATGGCTCAACCGCCTCAAACGGGTGCTGGATACGGCACAACAGCAGGGCATGATCGTCATCCTGGGGCTGTTCTACTTCGGGCAGGACCAGCGGCTACGTGACGAAGAATCCGTCAAGAAGGCCGTCCTCAATGCCGTTGACTGGCTGATGCAGCAGGGCTATCGGCATGTGCTTCTGGAGGTGGCCAACGAGTGCGACCATAGGGATTACGACCACGAGATCATAAAGCCGCCCCGTGTCGTCGAGCTGATCCGGTTGGCTCAGGAGCGGTGCAACCGAAAGACGCCTGTCTCCGTCAGCTTCTGCGGCGGCGTTATACCTCCGGATGAGGTCTTGCGCTCCGTCGACTTCGTCCTGGTTCACGGCAACGGCCAAAAACCGAAACGGATCAAGGAGATGGTCCGAACGATCCGCTCGAAGCTGGAATCCTGGGGAACACCCAAGCCGATCGTCTTCAACGAGGACGGCACAGACCTGGACAACATGGAGGCCGCTCTCGAGGAGGGGGCGAGCTGGGGGTATTTCGATAGGGGCAGGAACAACTACAGGGACGGTTTCCAATCGCCGCCGACGAACTGGCTTATCAACACGCCGAGCAAGCGGGCCTTCTTCCGTAAGGCAGCCGGATGGATAAATATCACGCCGCCGAGGGAGGGGATTTATGAGATGGAACGCATCCTCATAGCACGTCTCGATCCGAAGTTGAACCGCACGATCTGCATCGTCGGCGATATCAACGGCGATGGCAGAGAGGATGTGGTGATCGGCAGCCGCCAGAAAAGTAGAGACGGACTTATCTGGCTGAAGCAGAGCGAATCGGGCAGTTGGCCCGTGCACGTTATGGACGAAGACGCGGAGAGGCTGGAATCGGGCGGAGCGCTGGGAGACGTGGACGGAGACGGACGGCTCGATTTCATGGCGGGCGGCGACTGGCAAGGCGCGCCACAGCTTTGGTGGTGGAAACAACCCGCTGATCCCACACAAAGGTGGAAGCGATATGCCATCGGAACGTTCGCTCCCAAATTCCACACCCAGCTATGGGCGGATGTGGACGGCGATGGCAGAGGCGAGCTGGTGAGCTGGAATCAGGGACAAAAGGCGATCTTGTGGTTAAAACCGCAGGACGATCCGACAAAACCATGGCAGGCGTTCACCGTCGCCCGCGAGGTGGAAGGTGAGGGATTGGCATGGGCAGACGTGGACGGCGACGGGAGATGTGAACTTATAGCGGGGAATTTCTGGTTCAAGCCGGAGGAGGATGTGAGGGAGGAATGGCAACGCTTCCGGTTCGCTCAAGGCTACGTCGGAACGGTCGTGGAAACCGCTGATCTGGACGGGGACGGACGGGTGGAGATCATTCTCTCGGAGGGCGACGCGCAATATTTCGGACGTAAGGAACAGGGACGTGTCGCGTGGTTCAAATCAGGTGCCGATCCAAGACAACTCTGGCGGGAACATGTGCTGGCAAGCGATCTGGTCGATCCGCATTCGCTCATCGTGGCCGATTTCACGGGCGACGGCCTGCCTGATATCTGCGCCATAGAGATGAACTTCACCGATCATCCGCAGGTTATACTCTTCGTCAATAAAGGCAGCGGGAAATTCGAAACGCACGTCGTCGATGAAGGCGTCGGCAGCCACGATGCTAAGCTCATACACATCAACGGTAAACCCGCCGTCGTCGGGAAACCGTTCACAGGTAGATAC
>CAZHVH010000674.1:0-2004 GCA_964535855.1 uncultured bacterium | reverse complement strand
TTGTCAGGAGATACCGGGATACGGTCTTTCTCTCAGCCCTCTCTATCCTGCATGATCCGGATGAGGCTGAGGAGATAGTCCAAGAGGTCTTCCTGAGAGTTCACCTCCATCTCGGCGGGTTGAGGGATCGGAGCGCCTTTGAAAGATGGCTGAGGAGTATATCCCGCAACCTGGCGATAAATCGGCTGAAGGAGAAGGCGAGAAGAGGCGATTACGTCCCCTTAGATGAGGTTGATCCTGAGAATCTGACCTCTCCGCCGGCGGATGAGAAGGTGTTGAAGATATATGGTTCCCTGAAAGCGCCACGGAGACGATCTATCTGATAGATCCGGATACACAAACTCGCCAAGTGGTGGGAGAGAGAAGCGTTCGGATAGACAATGTGCGTCTCAACATTCCCCTGCCTGATCCGTTGTTCGGAGTCAAATGGGAGGGAGCGAAAAGGGTTTATGATGAAAGGGATTCCACGACTTATGAGATCGGTCCTGAGTAAGCGCAATCAGAGGGAGGTATATTATGAGGGACTCTCTTCACGTTAAATGGCTGTTGTCACTGATTACCCTGTTTGTTCTGTCGTCATTCCCCAGCGTTATGGGCGCGGGGGAAGAGGGAAATGTAAGATTATCTGTGGTGGATATCAATGGAGCAGGAGTTTCCGGAGCGTTAATCACGGTTGAGGACTCCGCCGGGAAAATCGTGTGTCGAACACGATCGGATCGAAATGGATCGGCTCTTATCACTTTGCCGGAGGGAAGATACACCCTGCTTGTGCAAGGAAGAGGATATCCCGCTCGCAAGCTTAAAATGACCGTTACGGCGGGAAGTGAGATCGTTCAGATGGTTAGGTTACTCAGCCGTCCTGTCGAGCGCGTTATGGCGCAATTCGGGATTTTGCCGATGATAATCAGGTATGGCAAACCTAGCGGCGACAGGCTCATCTTAAAGGTGAAAAATCCGGCGAAGAACTCTAAATACGGTTTAGGCAAGCTGCAGATTGGTGGAAAGACCTTCCCCATGGGACGACTTTCCCACCAGATACGAAATCTGAATGAGCATCAGAGGAAGAGTTCGAGGCAATCCATCTGGCTACAGCTCGAAAAGGACGTCCGCTGTTCTCAGATCACCCCGATTTTGAGCCTGCTCCATGATCTCTGTCGTCCGAAACGGCTCTATCTCTATCCGGCTTCATCCTATAACCTGGACATATCATTCACACCGAGGAAAGCTCCAGACACCGCTTTGTTCATCGCAGTTTATGACTGCTCCTCAGAGGTCGAATCCCCACCAGTCGTCGGAGCTACCGTTGAGGTTGAAGGTGGAGTGTCTGCTAAGCAAAGCACAGATTCCAGCGGAATAACGTTGTTTACAGGCATTCCATCCGGTGAGTATACCGTAAGGGTTTCCAAAGAGGGGTATGAGGGACTAAGCGTTAAAGTTACCGTTGATCCTCAGAGAATGGTGTCCTTGCTTTTCCATCTGGTGAGGGCGGGGAGATCCGGCCCTACCCTCCGTTCGCTGCTTGATTGTTTACATCGGAATAGGTTAAAGCTGAGCCTTCCTGGTGCTGCCCAGAGCACACCGGCGTCCGGTGAACATGGCATTTTGTTTTTATACCGATCCGGAGGGATGCTGATTGAATCGGGAGGAGTGGGGCAGGTGATAGGCTCTCTGAGAGAGCTTAAATATGCGTTAAACCGCTTGCGTTCCAAGAGATTGCTCATCGCCGCGGATAGAACTATAACCGCTCAGCGCCTTTTAAGCGTGATGAAGTATGCCGCGGATAGCGGATTTAAGGAGTTCGCCTTTATCGTTGAGTCAACCACGCCTTCCTTCAGACTCCTGTTCTAGAATGGATACAGGGGACGTTGAGGATAAACGTGGATCGGTCGAACATAGGGCGAGCCCATTGTCATGTTGTCATGAGGATGAAATTATGGTATAACCTCGTCGATAGTCAGGCGAGGTAGTTCAGTGGCTTTCCGCAAATCTTTAGGTCGAGATAAG
>CAZHVH010000673.1:0-2008 GCA_964535855.1 uncultured bacterium | reverse complement strand
TTGTGCATTCTTCCTTGGCTATTTTCTTGATCAATTCGCTGTGCTTAAGCACGTTCATCTTTGCCCTGAAAAAGAAAAACCGCGCCTGGCATCATAATCTGCCGGGCGCGGTTGATTTGAATTAAGCATGTTTCCTACATAGCTTGGGCGAAGTAATTTCGAAGGCGTTTGCCCAAGGCACACCAAATGGAATGTTTCTTGAATTCTCAGGAGTCCGGACGATCACGGTTGTTCGGACTCCTCTCCATTAGAGATCTGAAGATATTTTAGTTTTCCACCCTCATAGATGTAGGCCTTTCGACCTTTGAAATACCGCCTGTAGATCTCCCTCCAATCGCTGTTGGTCAATCTCCATACCTTGGATGGCCCCAGCTTAAAATAAACTATGTCAGCTTCTTGGAGTGCTTCGAACGGATAATCCCCCAAAGGGGCGCTCCTGGAATGCGGAATGAAAATAACGGCGTTATGTATCTCATTTTCCTTAACCAGCTTCGGAAGCTTCTGATAGACATCGCTCCAGTTCCTGAAAGGCCGAGCGAAGAGGATGTAGGAATAGACCGTATTGGCGGCCAAAGCGCAGAGAAGGAAAAGGATCAACACTCCTCCGGTTATCCTGGCCGGCCTCGGCAATCTGTCGCCAAGTGATCTCAACCCCCTATATGTTATGATCATCCCCCTGGCGATGAGGGGGATTATCCCCAGGAGCGTACACTCGGCATAATACCTAGCATTGACCGGCGTGATCCCCCACGTCGATCCCTCAAAGTAGAAGAAGGAGTAGATGAAAAGCGTCATCAGAAAAAGGGAGATGAAGAACAGATCATATCCGTTCCGCGATCGATGGATGAACGGCAGCAGCATCAGGATAATCGGGAAGACGAGCGGGATGACCTTCAAGACTAAAAGCCTTTCTTCCCCCCTCCAAAACGAGCGAAACAGATCGGGACGATAATATCCCCATCCCAGCGTGTTAAAGCTCACACACGGAATCGTATGTCGCCAGATCCTCTCAAGGGCCCATTTGGGCGTGAAGATGAAGGCGTGTTCCAGATCGGGATCATATCCCTCGCTTCTTCTGCCGAATCCCATCCTATCGTAGGGCTGGGCGGCGTTATGGGTGAATCTAAGGGGGTTGCCGGTGAAATACAGGTTCCATGCCATCGTGAGCCCGATCATAAATGAGAGAGGGATTAGGAAAAGAGCAATCAGCTTTATCAGCCGCACCTTCATCGGCGATCGAATCAGATGATAGATCAGAAATCCAGCTCCACAGAGCCCGAATGCCACCGCCGGAACGGGTCGGGTGTTGAAGGCATATCCGAGGGCGAAGCCCGAAAGAAAGGCATAGATCCATCTCCTACTCCTGATCATCCTGAAGAGGCCGAGCAGGAAAAGCGCAAGGTAGAACCTGCTTACGGGTTCACTGAACCAGGTCGCCCCCATGCCAAGCGTTGCGGGGGATATAAGCCCTAAAAAGGACGCCAGCAGGGCCGTCCGCCGTCCATACGCCTCCTCAACTATCAGATAAAGCAGCCACAATGCGAGGCCGGTCATCATGGCGGGGATCAGCCAAGGGGCATTTATGAAAACCCCTGGGGTTAACATCAGGGCATTTCCGAACGGGTATTTCGAATACCATTTGCCGTTAAGGATGTTTATATGGGGGGATGGTGAGAGACCATATTCGGGCGGAGCGGGCAGGCAGAGCTTCCCTCTGGCGAAGAGTTTCGCCTGAAACAGATATGAGACGGTATCCGGTTCGAAGTAGGAGAGATCAAAGTAAAGCCAGCTTAAAAGCAGGGAAAGGATGAATCCTGAAAAACCGATGACGATCACCCAGGTCGCTCGCACCTCTCACCTCTCTTGATCTGTTTCCCCATCTTAGTGTATGCTAATCCCCAAGTAAGGTCAAGCTTCCGATTGGATGGTGACATCATCATGCATGTGGCTTTGGTGAACACAAATCGGATAAAACCCCCGATAGCGCCTATCGGCCTGGAGTATATCG
>CAZHVH010000672.1:0-2014 GCA_964535855.1 uncultured bacterium | reverse complement strand
TCTCTATCATCTCCTGCCACGAGTTATATAACCTTCGAACGCCGAACTCCTCCTTGGCCCTCTCCAGCAGAGGCGGGTTAACGTCGCCCGCGGCGACGATCTCCACGTCGGGTATCGCCTTCCATTTTCTCAGCTCGCCCCATACATGATCGTGGACGAGCGCCGCAACTCCGAGTTTATATTTGGCCATGTCACCCTCCAGATTTTAGGATTTTCAGATCCGAGGATAAGCTCCATTTTTGTAACAACATCCTTGTGGTCGCGTCATATACCTATAAACGGCTCATCTCTCAGAGCTAAGGAGAACTTCGCCTCTTCGAATCCTTCAAACTTGCCTAAATTATACCACCTCCACGTTAACGCGTCTACCGATTCCTTGATAAGGAGACATCTCTTAAGCTGAAGGTGAGCTAGGGGGGGATAAAGTTGAAAAATATTCTGAAGGGAAGTAGAATATTGTTGAACGAGCCGAACGAGACCTTCACAAGCGCCCTTGCCGCTGCCGCGTGGCCGGCACATCCGAGGTGAATGGGAGTGAGGGGGTTCCTTCAGATGAAGCATCTAAATACCCAGCTTGCGACGGCCTAAGAAGGATAAGAGGTGAAGGGCATGGAGGGGAAGGACAGGAGGGTTCTCCGTGATTTGGCCAAACAGGTGGCTGAGATAGCTGCTCATCCGGAGCAGGAGATCAGGCGGCGTAGATGGTACGCGCTTAACAGCCTTAAACCCGAAAAGCCGATGGTCTTCTGCTCACCTGAGGGGGCATGGAACGAGCTCATACCTCTGGAGACGCTTCAATGTCAGGATCATCTGGCAAGATCATGGGAGTATGGGCTGCGAATGAGGATCTACGCCTGGGAACATTTCTCAGATGACCAGGTAGTCGATGCCACCTTTAACGTCAGACCCGCTCTGAGCGACACCGGCTGGGGAATGGGGCCCAAATTCATCCGAACGGAGGTCCAAAAAGGCGCATATAGGTGGGACCCGCCGATAAAGAGCCCCGATGATCTGGAGAGGCTCCATTTCCCCCAGCCCTCTCATAACGAGGAAGCGACCAGGCGGACCCTGGAACTGGCATATGAGATCTTTGACGGGATACTTGAGGTCAGAATTCGGGGGGTGTTCTGGTGGTCGATTGGGCTGATAGGGGAATGGGCGATGTTGAGAGGATTGGAACAGATGATGATAGACATGTGTGAGAATCCGGAGTTCACGCATAGGGGGATGAGGTTCCTCATGGAGGGCAGGATGCACTGGCTGAAAAAGATCGAGGAGATGGGGCTGCTCTCGCTGAACAACGAGAACGACTATGTCGGATCGGGAGGATTTGGGTTCACCGATGAACTGCCGGCTGAGGATTTCGACGGAAAGCGGGTCAGGCTCAAAGATCTATGGGGATTCTCCGAGGGACAGGAGGCAGTTGGGCTTTCGCCAAGGATGTTCGATGAGTTCGTCCTACAGTACCAGGAGCCGATCCTCCAACAGTTCGGCCTTAACTGCTACGGCTGTTGCGAGCCGCTGCATGACAAGTTCGACATCGTTCTCAAGAGGGTTCCCAGGTTGCGCAGGATCTCCATCAGTCCATGGTGTGACCGCAGAATCGCCGCTGAAACCCTTCAGGATAAATACATCTACTCCTGGAAACCACACCCGGGAGATGTGTCGGCCGGAAGCTTCGACCCGGACCGCATAAGGCGCTACATACGGGAAACGCTTGAGATCGCCAGAGGATGTGTCGTGGAGATGATCCTCAAGGACACCCATACCTGTTGCTATGAGCCGGAACGGTTCGACATGTGGACGAAGATCGCCCAGGAGGAGGCGGAACGGTTCGCTTGAACCTCACCGCCCCGGCAGCCGTCTGACCTATGAGGTAAACTAACTATGACATAGGAACGTCTAATAAAAACGCTCTTATTTCCCCTGAGTGTAGCGGTTATCACCGATAGGAGACAGGAGGCAGGAAACAGGAGGCAGAAATATAGATTTTCCCCTGCCTCCTGCTTCCTGT
>CAZHVH010000671.1:0-2024 GCA_964535855.1 uncultured bacterium | reverse complement strand
CTTCTTAAGTATACACCCCAATAAGAGGTGTGTCCAAAAAATGGGGTTCACTACAACCGATCAGGCCTGGGCGGAAAGAGGAGAGGCGTCGGGCCAGTAGCAGTAAGAGGTTGAGGTTTCACAAACGTCTCAAACGGTTATGGACGTAGGGTGAAGAAGCAGCCGATGGTAGAGTTCTGCATTGAGCGGGCTCTTCTACTCTATCATGTCCGATAAAGGGGTAGAAGAGTATCTTTTGGGGTATGGTGTATTGTAGGCAGCACAAGGCCTTGAGATTCTACAGATGTGGTGGGGAGTTTCGCGAAAATCCCCGGGATGCCCCACCGCTTGCGGTGGGGAGCATTACTCTTGCTTCAGACGTGCTCTTAAGTTAATGACATTGCCCTCGATGGGGGAGGATAAGTGGGGGTGAAATCAATTCACCTACAGATTTTTCACGCACCCAGAGCTTACCGGGAAACATCCGTCCTTTCAGTCCAAATTACGGCGAATCTCTTAGTCTCATCCCTCATCTTAAACCTCTCGTCTATCCTGTAACCGACCACCCAGACGATCTCGTCATTGCTGATGAGGATCGGAACTTTATCCCGCTCCTCAATCGGCACCTTTCGTTCGATCAAGAAATCCTTGAGTTTCTTGCTCCCATTCATCCCAAGCGGTCGGAATCTGTCACCGGGGCGTCTGTTTCGGACGATCAACGGCGGCGATAACCTCTCCAGATCCAAAACGGCGATCTCCTCCGACATCGGAAGCTCCGGTCTCTTATCCCTCACCTCGGCGATCAACTTCATCCCAGCCTCTGATATCTCCACTTCGCCCGGCAGATCAAGCCTGTATTCATACAGAGGCTTATTCTCACGAGGATGAACGGTCGCTATGAGCTCAGAATACCGTTTCTCCACCCTAACACCTGGGAGATCTACCTCGGCGTTGGGCTTTTCACCGAAGATCATCCGGAGCACGGAACTGACATGTGAGAGATCTATCTCGAGCAGATTCCCCTTTGCCATCTCGATCGCTCGTCTCACGATCCTCCGTCTAAGTGCGACGTGTAAACCCTCGAAGCCGACGATGGAAAACCTCACATATCCTTGATCCTCCTCGATCAACCTCTCGTTCAGCTCCTCCTCGGCGATTTGGGAGAGAAGCTCATCCTCAGCAGCTAGGATCTCGCCCGCTCTGGCCAGGACGGAGGAGATGTTCGGATTGTATCGGGTGAGGAGCGGAATAAGCTCCAAGCGGATTCTGTTCCTAGTGTATATCGGCTTGAGGTTCGTGGAGTCGATCCTGTAGCTTTGTCCGAGCTCGGCGAGGAATTCCTCGATCTGCTTTCTGGGGATCCTTATAAGCGGCCTGATGAAGCGGCTTGATCTGACAGGCGGTATCCCCGAAAGCCCGCGTGTCCCGCTTCCTCGGATAAGGCGCATCAACACCGTCTCGGCCTGGTCATCGGCGGTATGTCCTAAGGCGATCCTGGAGGCTCCCACGACATCGGCAGTTCGCTCGAGGAATTCATATCTCACCCTTCTGGCCCCCTCCTCCTCAGAGAGGCCCGTCTCCTCGATAAACTTCGGCACGTCTATCTCCTCGAGGGTGATCGGAATACCGAGCTTATGCGCCGTCTCAGCGACGAACCTCGCGTCCTCCACCGATTCTTTCCCCCTGAATCGATGATCCAGATGAGCGATATGGAGGGTGATATCTAGCTCCTCCTTGAGCAGATCGAGAGAACGCAACAGTGCCATCGAGTCCGGCCCACCTGAGACGGCGACCAGCACTTTATCTCCGGCACGGATCATACCGTACTCGCGGATTGTCTCCTTAACCTTTCCGAGGAAATCCCTGACCTTTTTCGACATAATCGAACACCCCTAAGAAATATACAGATAGCTCCTTGTGATTTCAACCTTGATCTCATTCGTCGAGAGTGCTATAATTCCCGTTGGTGAGATTTTCGGTTAACCTTCCTGGAGGGCAGGCTATGACGGGTAAGAGGATCGTCGTTCCAAACAGGTTCAACGTTG
>CAZHVH010000670.1:0-2024 GCA_964535855.1 uncultured bacterium | reverse complement strand
GAGCTGGTTACTAGTATACGCTAAAACCCAGGTGAAATCAAGCAACTCAGATCGCTACAGCTTGAGCCGCGATAACCGTTGGTGTTATAATGCGATTGAATGAGAAAAGATATCGGAGGGGAGAGATGAATTTCATCGTGATCGTATCGGATACACTGCGTTACGACTGTGTCTCCTATCACGGCAGGGACCCGATAGGGTGGGATCTCGAAAGAAGGCCCCATACGCCGCATATAGATCGCTTCGCCGCCGAAGCGGTCGTCTTCGATAAGGCCTACGCCGGCTCCTTCCCCACTATACCCATGCGCACGGATATGTTCACGGGGAAATACACCTTCCCGTTTCGAGGGTGGACGCCCCTGCCGGATGATGAGACTATCCTGGCCGAGGAACTCGGCAAGGCGGGATACGTCTCGATGCTCATCTGCGATACCCCACACCTGATACGGGATGGACATCGGTTCGATAGAGGTTTCACCGCATGGCACTGGAACAGAGGTCAAGAGGGGGATAGGGCCATAACGGACGACATCCCCGTCGATTATCCGTCCGATCCGGCCAAGCTCCGAACGGCCGAGAGGATGCTCAGGTATCATTATCGATGGCGTACCGCCTATTGGCGATCCGAGGAGGACACCTTCGTGGCCCGGACGATGAGCGACGCCTGCCGATGGCTCGAGAGAAATCACACACATGAGAGGTTCTTCCTCTACATCGACACCTTTGACCCCCATGAGCCATGGGATCCACCTCAGCACTACAGGGATATGTACGATCCCGGATACACCGGTGAGGTCGTAGATCATCCCGTCTACGGATACTGCGATTATCTTTCGGCGGAGGAGATAAGACACTGCCGTGCCCTTTACGCGGGCGAGGTGACCCTTGTTGATACCTGGGTGGGGAGGTTGTTTGAGACGATAGAACACCTCGGGCTTTATGAGAATACAGCCGTTTTCCTCATCTCGGATCACGGCCATTATATCGGCGATCACGGACGCATAGGCAAGAGCGGCAGCGGGCCGGACGGACCATGGCCTTTCTACGAAGAGGTCTCGCATATCGTGTTGATGGGCCGCGTTCCGGGAGGAGTTGGCGGGGTGAGGGTTGATTTTCTCGCTCAGCCGGTGGATATCATGCCGACCATCCTGGATCTGGCTGGACTGCCCATCCCCAAGATGCACGGGATATCCCTCGCGCCGATTTTGTACGGCGAATCTCCGCTTCACAGATCGATCGCCGTCACATCGCCCGGGCTGTCCGATAACCCCAAAAGACCGGTCTGCTCCAGCATAACGGACGGCATCTGGACGCTTCATTACAGGGGACCGGATTATCCGGCGGAGCTTTACAACATCGAGGACGATCCGGCTCAACGGCATAATCTCTATCCCGAGCGGATGGAGGAGGCGAAACGGCTTCACGACGCTTACCTCGAACTACTGAGACATGTTGGAACCGATGAGAGGAAGATATCGCTGCGCGAGAGATTGCCCAGGTAACCGTTCCGTTTTCCTCACTTGACAGGGGTTCGAGCTTGTGTTAAGATGACACCGAATATCACACAAGGAGGTTATCCGAATGAGAGAATCTTGGATCGTTTTAATTCTCGGTGTGATGCTCCTGACGAGTCCGATGGCGATAGGCGACCTAGATCCTTCCATCGTGATCTATTTCTCCTTCGATAAGATCGAGGGCGATAAAGTCCCTGACCTCTCGGGCAACGGAAACGATGGAACGATCCATGGTGCTAAGGTGGTAGACGGCAAATATGGCAAGGCGTTGGAGTTTGACGGCAAGAACGCCTATGTCGAAGTGCCCGCCAACCCCACTTTAGATATCTCCGACGGGATAACGCTGATGGCGTGGATCTTCAAGCCTGAGATACTGCTTGAAAACCTGGGCGAGACGATCATATCCAAGAAGCAGGGTGGCGCGTACTGTCTGGAAGTCAGCGGCTGGGAGAACGCTGTACCGGAGAAGCTGGACTCCGAAATGCGGATCTCCGGCACTTACCACAGAAT
>CAZHVH010000669.1:0-2027 GCA_964535855.1 uncultured bacterium | reverse complement strand
GGCGAGGTTTGACTTGCTCACTTCATGTCTGGTATAATATACCCTGTCCGTCGGGTTCATGATGTGAATTGCCTCCCTGAGATCTGGCATGAAACATGCTAGTAACTTCGAGGTGATAACCTAGATTGAACAAACAAAAAGGAGGAAGTAAATGAAGTCCCAGAAGTTAAGGAGGATCTTGACCTTATGGGCCTTTATCCTATGGGCCCTTGGCGGTTCAATTTTTCCCGCCTTGGCGGCAATTGATTCCCAGCAGACGACGATTTCAGCTTCAGGAACATCCGAGTTCATAGCTCCATTTGCCATCCCACAGGGTTTCCCCTTCAACTTTAACTTCCTGATCACCACACAGGCCGAGATAGAAGTGGTGGATGCCTCCGGAAACACAGTGTTTTCGGTGGATGAGACCTTCGACGGCATAACGATCGATAAATCCTACCAACTCCAGATTCCATCACCGGGGGATTACACCGTAAACGAGACTTTCCGTTCCAGAGCAACGCCGGATTCACCATTCCTTGGAGGGAGCTTCGTTGAAGGCGAAGTGAGTTTCAGTTGGAACTTCACCGCATCAAGCGCGGGAACATATGAACTTCACATAAGCGCGAGGGCTTCAAACCTAGATGCCGATGTGGAAGGCGATTTCAGCTTGAGCAGCATAGGCGATCTGGCAGCTACCGTCCCTGTCAGCCTCGTCTCAGCCAGGAACATACAAGCTGGGGAGAAGATCAATTACACCGCCTCCTACTCCGTGGATTTCGAAAAGACGACTACTATCTCATTGCCAAGCCTGCCGCCCACGATTCAAACTTTACAAATAGGCCCTATAATTGAGGGACATGTCGCCGTTGGAGCTGATGCCTTCGCCACCAGCGTCATAGGAGTTATCTTGGTAGCCACCGACGACACCACCCCGCCGGAAAATCTGGTCAAAAGATACACGTGGTTCAAGAACGGGTCCCCGATATCAGGTCAGACGGGGGATACGCTTTCCGACCTCTTTAAGAAGGGAGATGAGATCTACCTTAAGGTCTCCGTCACCGATGAAAGCGGCAAGAGCGCTGAAGGTGAAAGCAATCATATACTGATCCTTAATTCCCGGCCAACTCAGCCGGCGGCCTTTTCGATCGTCCCCGCTCAGCCTAAGACAACCGACGATTTGGTCGGACCGGAGGATTCAGCCCTCGGATCGAGGGATCCCGATGGCGATCCTATACACTACGTCCGCAGGTGGTTTAAGGGGGATACCTCACCGGGAAACGAGCAAACCGCCTATCGCGACCAGAGAAGCATCCCGGCATCCGCCACATCCAAGGGCGAGACCTGGATACTGGTCATAACCGCCTCAGACGGCGAGGCCGAAAGCGGACCGACACAGGCCTCCGTCACGATCGTCAATTCCCCTCCTCAGATCGCTGCTATCCCTGACCAGACCGGTAAGGAAGAGGAGGAGTTCTCCTATACCGTTTCGGCGAGCGATCCGGATGATGATCCTCTCACCTTCTCCATAGAGACGGATTACGCTGGCGATCAACCCCAGATAGATCCCTCAACCGGCCAGATAACATGGACTCTGCCGTCGGTAGAGGCCGAGGGATTGACCGTTCAAATCACCGTCACGGTCACCGATGGCGAGGCTCAGACACAGAAAGAGTTCGCCCTGCAGATTCAAAACGTCAATCATAAACCCTCCCTGGCGGAGATAGAGGACACGCCTATCCCCGTCATAGCGGGGGATGATGGTGTGGTTACCGAAGACGCATCGGTGGAGGTGACCGTTTCAGCCACCGATCTTGACGGCGATGAGATCTTATTCCGCGCTATCCCACAAACCACCGACCACTTCTCCGTTCAGCCCCTTGGCGATGTGACGGTTTCGGACAGCACGTATTCCCAGATCTTCCAGGTGACCGTTTTGGCCGGATTCCAGCTTGATATGACCGACCCGACGAAGAACATCAGGAAGGTCAGATTCATCGCTCAGGATACCAGCGGAGCTCCCAATTCGATGGATTCCATCCTCGTTC
>CAZHVH010000668.1:0-2029 GCA_964535855.1 uncultured bacterium | reverse complement strand
GCAAGCCGGCACATTACCGTATCGGGGTTGATACGACGCCGCCTGATCCTGTGACTGAAATATCGACTTATATCACTCCTGATGGGAAAGTAAAGCTGAGGTGGGCTGAGCCGAAGGACAATGCAAGCGGTGTGGGAAGCTATCAGATCTATCGATCGAAGTTTGAAGGGGCGCTGGGTTCGAGGATAGCTTCTGATATCGAGGGAATGGAGTATATAGACGAGGATGCGATTCAGGGTCAGGAATACTACTACACCGTGATGCCCGTTGACAGGGCAGGGAACAAACAGATAGAGGGGAACATACAGGTAAGGCTAAACTGGGCTCCGAAGCTAACACCGATAGGCGACAAGCACGTGAAGGAGGGAGAGCTGCTCGAGTTTGAAGTCGAGGCCGAGGATCCGGATGACGATAAGCTGAAGTTCGAAATTGAAAACATCGAAGATTTGCCTGAAGGGGCAACCTTCGTTGACGGAAAATTCAACTGGAAACCATCCTATGACCAAGCTGGTGAGTATCACCTGACCTTCAAGGTCTCCGATGGTAGAGGCGGTGAGGATTCCGAAACGATAACGATCACCGTCGCGGATGTCAACCGGCCGCCCCATCTCACTCCCGTTGATGATAAAACTGTCAGGGTTAGAGAGGTGCTTCGGTTCACCGTTTCAGCAACTGATCCCGACGGCGATACCGTTACTCTCTCGGTGGAAAACCTGCCTCAGGGAGCTAGCTTTGAAAGCGGTGAATTCACTTGGATGCCAACCGAACCAGGTGAATATCGGGTGAAGTTCAAAGCCTCAGACGGCAAGGGCGGAGAAGATTCCTGTGAGGTGAGGATCACTGTCTCAAAGCAGCCATCGGAGATTATACTCGCCGTTGTGCCGGATAAAATAGCAGCAGGCGGTATCATAGCCCTGTCGGGAAATCTCAACCTGCCCGAAGCAACCGAGTCGGAGAAAAGCGGGAAAATGATAAAACTGACCTTCCAGAAACCACTAGGAGAAACAGAGAAAGCTGAGGTGAAAACGGAATCGGGAGGTAGGTTCACCGTTTACCATAAGCCTGAAGAGGTTGGGAAGTGGAAAGTGAAAGCGAACTGGGCGGGGAGCGAGGAATATGAGCCGGCGGAGAGTGAGTGGATAGAGTTCGATGTGGTGAAACCCGCCCCTCCTGGGATAGCATCTGTTGAGGAGGATAGCGGAGGGGAATGGCTGAAAGTGGGGGATGTCCTGAAAATCACGGTCAGGCAGAAGGATGACGGGAAGACCGCGGTGAAGGGTAGGTTCAGCATAGGGGATACGATTTCGGGAGAGCTGAAGGAGACGAAGGATAGGATATGGACTGGTAGCTACACGGTGAAGGAGGGGGATTACGTTGAAGGCATTGCGGTGAAGGCAGAGCTTGAGGATGAGTTCGGAGGGAAGGGTCAGAAGGAGAGTGAGACGAAGGTTAGGATAGACGGGATTCCGCCTGAGAAGCCGAAGGATGTCTCCGCTCCCGAAGAGATAACGAAGGCGAACAGGGATTCGGTAGAGGTGAGCGGTAAAGCTGAGCCAGGAACGACCGTGAAGGTGGAGCTGAAGGACAGCAAAGGCGAAAGCAAGGATGCGAAGGAAGGAAAGGTGGAAAAGGATGGTAGCTTCAAGGTCATCCTTTCGGCGGAGGGAGCGTCCAACGGCAGAGGGAAGATTACGATCTGGTGTGAGGATGAGGCGGGGAACGAGAGCGAGAAGGTGGTCAAGGAGACGAGGATACTGGGAGAGACAGAGCTTTCGGTTAAGGTCTCGGACGAGGAGGTAGAGCTTAAGTATGAGGAGGCGGTGGTGGAGATAGAGATAATCCCAGCGATGAGTGTTGAGGTGGAGGTAGAGGTTGAGATGCCGGGAGGAGGGAAGGAGACAGATAGCGTGATGACGAATCCGGAGGGGAAGGCTGAGTGGAGGATGAAGCCGACGGAGGTGAGCGAGCTCGGCAGGTGGAGTGCGAAGGCGAGCTGGGAGGGGAACGACGAGTATGAGGGTTCGGAGAG
>CAZHVH010000667.1:0-2035 GCA_964535855.1 uncultured bacterium | reverse complement strand
CCAAAAGGCAGATCTTTTGCCACCGAGACGATCTCATTCCTTTGAAAACCGATCAGTTCTCCCAATGCCTTTACCTGAGAAGGTTTGAGATTGGAAGCCTATAAACCCCTCCTCCCATCGTCGCCGCATAGAGAATCTTCCCGTCGGATGATATGGTGAGATCTTTAACGGCCTTGATCCTTAACCCTTCGTTGATCACCCTCCACCTCGTTCCACCGTCCATGCTCATATAAACCCCCGTGGCCATATCGGAGATGTAGATCCTGTTTGGATCAGTCGGGTCGATTACCACATCCGTTATCACCGACCATGGAACGCCGTAGGAGCTTGAGGAGATGAGAATGATGGACGGTTTCTCGTATGAGACATCCTGAACTCCCCCGCCGAGAGGCAAAAGGTAGGGCGGACATATGACCTCGATCCCCTTTGAGGCCTTCTGCCAGCTTCTTCCACCGTCGTTCGAGACGAACAACCCCGCTCCCTCGCCCAACCCAACGAACATCCTCCTCGGATCAACCGCGGAGATCGCCACCGCACGCACGTCAAGCGAACGAAGCCCGTTATTACGCTCCGCCCAGCTTCTACCGCCGTCCTCCGAGAGGAACAGACCCATGCTCAGCGTTCCGATGAAGAGCCGATCCGGGTCGTGCGGATCGATGGCGATGCAATTGACGTTTCTCGCTCGTATCGGTAAGTTCCCGTTCGATTCGAACCAGCTCTCTCCCCCATCGATCGACTTGAAAACCCCGTAGCTCCGCGTTATCCGATTGGTGTTGACGGCGTTCCTATCCTGCCTCATCCCTGCATAGACCACCTTCGGATTGGAAGGAGCGAATCTGATCTCCTTGAAACCGTGTCTGTTGCGAGGGCCCCCCTTGAACTTTTTGTGGTAGACAATCCTCCAGTGTCTTCCTCCGTCGCGGCTCTTCAGGATGGTGCCGGTATGCTCATCGCTTATCAGAACCTCGTCGGGCCTTTTAGGATTGAGGGCGATATCATACCATTCCGCGAAATCGGCCGGATGATAGGCCAATCCGATCCAGTTCTCCCCGCCGTCTACGCTCTTGAAAGGCCCGCTTCGTCCTATGGCGTAGATGACGTTCGGATAGCGTGGATCGACCTCGACGGCGTGTATCTCCGCCCCAGTATATCCCCTGCTCGAATCGATCCATGTCTCCCCGCCGTCGGTGGATTTAAAGCATCCCCCTCCGTAGTTGTTGACGAAGATCGTATAGGGATCGTCCGGATCAACGACGGCGCTTATGGGCACCCCGGCCCGTATCCCAGGAGGGCCGTAACATCCCTCGGGCTTAGAAAATCTCATCCAGTTCTCCCCGCCGTCCTCGCTCCGGTAAAACGCGCCGGCGCTTCCCGCATAGACGATATCCGGATCGGAGGGGGCGATCACGACCACCGTGAAGATATCACCTCCCAGGACCTTCCTCCAGTGCTCACCGCCGTCCGTTGTCTTGTATACCCCGCCCAGCTTGCCTTCAAAAGCGAGGGCGTTGTTGCCCGCGGCGGCGAACAGCACGTCCGGATTACGCGGGTGCATCTCCAGAAATCCGACGAAGAGATTATCCAATCCGTCGTTTATCCGACGCCAGCTCCTACCTCCATCGGTCGATTTAAGCACCCCCACCCCATCGCGGTTATAGGCTTCCCTGTCGAAGATACCGGAGGCGGCATAGACGACGTTCGAATCTCGAGGATCTATGATTATCGTCCGGATGAGGTTCCCGCCCTGCCAGACTGCAAACCAGCGCTTGCCCCCGTCTACGGTCTTGTAGATCTTTCCCTTCACCCTTTCGAACTCCACACCTTCTATCCCAGTCGGTATCTCTGCACCGGCGTAGACCACGTTGTGATCTTTGGGGTCAACGGCGAAGGATCTGATGGTGATGGCATCCTCCTCAATCCCCTCGTCCATCTCCACCCAGCTTTCGCCACAGTCGTAGGATTTGAATATACCCCTCTGCCCCTGAAATCCGGCCCAGATTATATTGGGATCGACGGGATCGATCGTCAGGGAGAA
>CAZHVH010000666.1:0-2040 GCA_964535855.1 uncultured bacterium | reverse complement strand
ATATCGTTGAGATCATAACCGATCCGAACGCCACGCCGAGCAGGGACTGGCTTAGGATCGTCCGATCCTCACGCGCCAGAAGTAAGATCAGGAGATGGCTGAGGGAACATGAGCGGGAGCAGTACAGGGAACTGGGCAGGAGCTTAATAGAGGCCGAGCTGAAGCTGAGACGCCTCTCGCCGAAGAATTATCTGACCCCCGAGAACCTCGAAAGGATAGCGGCGGAGCTGAAATGCAGGTCAGTCGATGACATGCTGGTGGATATCGGATACGGTAAGATATCGGCCCAACACTTCGCCAATCTCCTCATTCCTGAAGAGAGGAGGAGGGAGGAGCCGGAGGAGATAGTCGGCAAGAGGAAACCGGCGCCGACAAGCGGGGTCGTCATAGACGGAATAGACCAGGCCTATATCAGGGTGGCTAAATGTTGTAACCCGATCCCGGGCGATGAGATAGTCGGATATATAACCCGCGGACGAGGGCTCTCGATACACGTCGTCGGATGTCCCAGAATAGGGGGGGAGATGGAGAGGCTGATACCGGTGAGATGGGCGCCGAAGGAAGGGGTGACATACCCGGCCGTGGTGATCGTTGAAAGCGACGATAGGAAAGGGCTGTTGAGAGATCTCTCCAACGCCATATCAAAGCTGGAGGTGAATATCTCACAGGCTCACTCGGAGATCATCGATCCGATCACATCGGTACACAGGTTCGTCGTGGACGTAACGGGGGTGGATCAGCTTCAAAGGGTGATGGAATCCCTAAGCAGGGTGAAGGGGGTAAGGCAGGTAAAGAGAAAGAGATTTTAAGCCGGCAGACGGCCCGAATGAAGCCGTCCGCCTTTAAACGGCCTTCATGACCTTTCCCGCCTTGAGACACTTAGTGCAGACCCGAACCCTCTTAACGGTTCCGTTCTCGATTATCTTCACCTTCTGAAGGTTCGGCAGGAACCTTCTTCTCGTCTTGTTTTCAGCGTGGCTGACGTTATTTCCCGTTCTAGGTCCCTTGCCACAGACGTAACAAACCCTGGCCATTCTCTCACCAACCTTTCAGAGCTGTGATATCGGCCTTAAAAGTTAACATAAAAGGCCCGGAAAATCAAGTAGAGGCGAAGCATTAAGGAGAAATGCCTTGCCCTGCTGCGGAAAAATTTTCCCCGTCGATGGAGGGTAGATATGATTCCACTCGCCGGATATCGTCTGTGACCGGTGGCATAATATTTGCTCTATGCCCCGAACGCAATGGGCATGAGGTGTGTCGGAAGGATATATCTGATATCGATCCTGATCCTCTCAGCCGGATGGAGCTGGGCCGCATCGATCTCCTTTCTGGGGAAGACGACAGGCTCCAACAGCCTCAGTCTGAGCGTCGGCGACAGGGCCGAGGTGCAGTTGAAGCTCTCCGCCGGAGGAGCGAAGCTTACGGGCATATCCCTCTTCATATCCTATGATCCGAATTTCATCGAGGTGGAGGACGCCGATCCAAAAACCCCCGGCCTCCAGCCGGTTGAGGCGACACCGCTTTTAAACTGGATGATCTTCAGCAACGAGGTCAAGGATACCGTGATAGATTTCTCGATGGCCACCTTGATGAAGGACAAGAGCTTTTCAGGTGAGGGGATAATCGGCATAATCCGCCTTAAAGCTCTGAGACCGGTGGGATCGACTGTGATAAGGCTTGAGACGGATGCCGCTCGACACATGGATTCACGTTTCACGTTTTTGGATCAGAACGGTGAGATGAAAACCGCCCCGTTTTCAGGGGTGAATAAGCTGACGATAACGGTGAAAGGGCTTCTTTTGAAACGGATAGGCGATCTGACGATAACGAACGACGGAAAGATCTATCAGATATCCCTCGCCGATTTTATGATCGACCCGGATTCCCCTCCACCCGGGCTGAAGTGGGAGGTGTCGGGGAACGAACACGTTAAGGTCGATCTGGACCTGGATAAACACCTGGCATCTCTATCGTGCGAAGGTAGGTGGTTCGGCGTCGAGGAGATCACCTTTACGGCGGTAGATCCTCAGGGAAACAAAG
>CAZHVH010000665.1:0-2048 GCA_964535855.1 uncultured bacterium | reverse complement strand
GAGACCGTCGCCTCGATGGGGTCGTTGTGCGGTGTGAACGATCTGAGGGCTGTCGCCAAGGCGAATGAGATATGCAACAAATACGCCGTCGACACGATCTCATGCGGTGTCTCCATAGCGTTCGCCATGGAATGCTATGAGAACGGGATCCTGACCAAGGAGGATACGGGGGGATTAGATCTGAGATTTGGAAACGCCGAGGCGTTGGTGAAGATGGTCGAGATGATCTGTAGGCGTGAGGGATTGGGGGATATCCTGGCTGAGGGCGTCAGACGGGCCGCCGAGAAGATAGGTAAAGGCGCCGAGAGATTCGCCATGCACGTTAAGGGACAGGAGGTTCCGATGCACGAGCCGCGCGGCAAGAAATCGCTTGCCCTGGCGTATTCGACCTCCCCAACCGGCGCAGATCACATGGAGGCGCCACATGACCCCGCCCTTGAAAACCTCGGCCCCGAGGCCGGCGATCCGCTTGAGCCCTTGGGATTGATAGAGCCAATGTCATCCCTGGAGTTCACCCCGCGTAAGGTTAAAGCCTACTACTACTGTCAGATCCTCTGGAACCTCTACAACTGCATTGACATGTGTGATTTCGTCGGCGTGCCGCTAGGTCCCTTCCCGATAAACAAGCTCGTCGAATACACGCAGGCGGTGACAGGATGGGATACCTCATTGTGGGAGCTGATGAAGGTCGGCGAGAGGGCCGCCACGATGGCGAGGATCTTCAACTTCCGCGAGGGATTCACCAAGGAGGACGACACGCTGCCCGAAAGGCTGTTCCAGGGGCTCGAGGGAGGAACGCTCAAGGGAGAGAAAATAGATAAGGAGAAATTCGAGGAGCTTCTCGAGCTGTTTTATCAGATGTACGGCTGGGATCCGAAGACCGGATTCCCGACAAGGGGAAAACTGGCAGAGCTGGATCTCCTGTGGGCGGTGGAGTGATACCGCCCACATTCTTATGTGATGTGTCGGATTCGAAAACCACCGCTCATGAAGGAATTCGAGGAACGGGTGCTGATACTTATCTCAGCCCTTATTAATTTTACTTTGTATCCCAATAAGCTTGATCCTAAAAGGCCGCCTAAGAGGATCCTCATCATCAAACCCGATCACATAGGAGATTTAATACTTGCCATCCCGGCGATCAAGGCCATCAGATTTGCCTTCCCTCGCTCCAGGATCATAGCGTTGGTGGGCGAATGGTGTCTGCCTCTGACGGAGCTCATCCCCGAGATAGATGAAGCGATAGGCTACAGGCCTGGGTTATTCGCGAGGGGACGAAAAAGCGGATTGTCGGAGAGGATGAAATTGTTTGCTCAGCTGTGGGATGGCAGATTCGATATGGCCGTTGATCTCCGTCCTACATGGCTCTCCGTCGCCCTCGCGGCATCGAAGCGGTTTAAATGGCGGATAGATCGATCATCACATAGGCTCCGGATGAAGCTGCGCGGGAGGGCTTCGATCTGGGATCATGAGGTTGAAAGAAATCTGGAGCCGCTGAAGATGGCTGGAATCCCGACGCCCTCCCATATAAGCCTTTCCCTCACCATCCCCAAACATATAAAGGATAACGTCGATGAGATGTTCGATAAGCTCTTCACCGGAGAAACGGGACCTATCGTGGCCTTCCATCCCGGATCGCCCGTTAAGCTCAAGAGATGGGCTCCATCCAACTTCGCCGAGCTGGGCGATAGGCTTTGGGAGGAGCTCGGCGCCCGGGTATTGCTGGTCGGATCGAGATCTGAAGTCGATATATCGCGTGAGATCATCTCGATGATGAGGCATAAACCGGCGGATCTGACTGGACGGACGGATCTGCTCACCTTGGCCGGGGTGCTTGAAAGATGCGATCTTTTCGTCGGCAACGACAGCGGTCCGATGCACATCGCCGCCGCTTTAGGCGTCAGGACGATCGGTATATTTGGACCATCCAGCCCCGAGAGATTCGGCCCCTATGGGGAGAGGTGTTTGGCGATCAGAGCTGAACTCGATTGCCCTCCGTGTATGTCCGAGAGATGCCCTTTCCGCGCCGAGGGGTGCATCGATGAGGT
>CAZHVH010000664.1:0-2058 GCA_964535855.1 uncultured bacterium | reverse complement strand
CTCCCTGCTCATAGGCAACGGCGATATAAACGCCCTGGTCTATCAGCAGGAGAAGGAGTTCATCCTACATATGACGAAGAACGATGTGTGGGACGCTAGGTTGGATACATCGAGGGACCCGCCACTGATGTCCACAAGGGAGCTGAAGGAGAAGGTCAGGGAGCTAGGATCGAACGCGCCTCAGGGCGATCTGAGCTCCATCCTTCAGCCGGGCGAGGAGAAGGATAGCTATCACGCGCATTCATATCCCTGCCCGAGGCTGTGCGCCAAACTCCTTGTCGATCCGGATGTGGATGAATCCTTCAAATATCATAGGCTCTCCCTCGGTGAGGGGATGATAAGGAGCTTCCCCAGGGAGGGGGAACCCGTCACGATCTTCGCCTGCGCCGAGATGAACGTCTTCGTGATCCATAGGCCTAACTCATCCCTTAAGGTATCGCTCGATCCGGCCGATGATGAGGAGATGCCGCCAGCGAAGGTCGAGGAAGACGAGAGGTTTATCTGGATGGAGAGGGAGATACCGGGCGATCTGGATATAGCTCCCTTGAGGTATGCCGTGGCCGTATATCTGGGCGAAAGCGAATCGGGGCTGATAACCGCTGCGATCGCGACGAGCAATGAATCCGATGCCCCGCTCGACATGGCCAAGGGCTTAGCGGAAAGGGCTGCGAAGAAGGGATTTGAACGCCTGACGGCCGAGCAGAGGAAATGGTGGAGCGGGTTCTGGGCGAGATCGGGAGTTAGACTGGCGGACGAGGAGCTCAACGCGATGTGGTACCGGAACCTGTATTTCCTCGCCTGTGTAAGCCGACCGGGCAGGCTATGTCCGGGATTATTCGCATCGCTCATAAACAACCGCCCGGCCTGGCATGGGGATTATCACACGAACTACAATATCCAGCAGACCTTCTGGGGCGCCTATCCTTCAAATCACCCCGATCTGGCTGAACCGTATTACAGGCTGGTTTTCAACTATCTGCCGCGGGCCAGATGGCTCGCCCGGAAGCTGTTTGACGTCGAAGGAGCCTACTATCCTCACGTCCTATTCGCCTACGAGCCGAGCGATCCCGAAAGGTGTAAGAGCAAAAACGGCAGACAATACCTCCACTTCACATGGGGACGGACGTTGGGAGTGACCGCTTTCACGGTTCAAAACCTCTGGTGGCACTACCTTTACACGATGGATGGAAGGTTTCTGCGTGAGATCTGCTATCCGGTGTTGCGTGAGGCGGCCGACTTCTACGCCAATTTCATGCGTAAGACGTTCGAGGAGGAGGGAACGTGGGATCTCTACCCGACCGTCTCACCTGAACACTGGGGTATCACCCCCAACTTCGAGAGGAACCGAAACTGCACGTTCGATATAGCGCTGGCGAAGTTCATCCTACGCGCCGCCCTCAGGGCGAGCCAGATCCTGGAGATGGACGAAAGGTCGAGGGAGAGATGGAAACAGGCCCTGAGCCATCTCCCATCGTATCCGACCTCAGACGATGAGGAGCCGGTGATCGTGGACGTGGAGGGCGCTCCGCCGATAACCTATAACATCCCGATCCCCGCCTTCCCGGTCTTCCCCGGCGAGGACGTTACCTTCTTCTCAGGCGAGGCGGAGAGGAGGCTGCTATCACGCTCGATAGAACGGATGAGCACGAACGGCAATAACAGCTATGTCATCACCGCCATAGCCAAGGCCCGATTGAGCCTTCCCTCAGCTTATAACTTCCTGAAGGAGGAAGGCGGACTCAGGACGCGCCCGAACGGGGTGCTGGTGATGAACAGGCTGGAAACGGGAAACCGATTCAACGACTTCGGCGTATACACCGAGATGTTCGGAGCTACGATGGCCGTCTCGGAACTGCTGATCCAGAGCGTGAACGGGATCATAAGGCTTTTCCCCGCCTGGCCGAGGGAGCTCGACGCCGAATTCTGGAACCTGCGGGCGGTCGGCGGGTTTCTCATATCGGCGAAGTTGAAGGGCGGAAGGATACGGGACGTCGAGGTGCTGAGCACGAAGGGAGGTGAGTTCCGCCTGCTTAGGCCGAGGGAATGGGGGAAATTGGA
>CAZHVH010000663.1:0-2060 GCA_964535855.1 uncultured bacterium | reverse complement strand
ACTAGAAAACTGCAGATGACGTGGACGGGAAGGGAGGCCCATGACCAAAGCCAGGGTTTCGGACATATGATCCTCTCGGATAAACCCGCCGCCGTCTGTTGCTCGGCCGATAAGGTGGCGACGATATGGGCCCAGATCAAGGGATGGTAGCGAATGGTAGACGGGGCGGCCCATCGGGTTGCCCCACTCCTTTAAGGGGAGGGTTCATTATGAAAGGGGATAGGAGGTTTCAAATCTCAATATTGTGTGTGTCCTTGATAGCGATGGTCATTTCCTCCGCCATCGGAGCCGAGTGGGGGGTGCTTAGCATCCAACTCGGCAAGAAGAACGTCTCAGACGGCATCATCGAGAAGCCTCAGGCCGATGGCGTCACTGAACCAAAGGAGATCGGCGGCAAAGAGTGTAAGTTCGTCCCTAAAACGCCACCTGGGATGAACACGGGCAATCACATATACTTCAGCGTCGATCCGGCTGTCATACCCGATAAGGACAAAACCAACGAGCTCTGGATAGCAGTGGAGTTCTACGACTCGGCCAAGGCCGCCACGGGGTTGATATTGGATTGGGATGACAAAGGCGACGTTTATCCTCAGCAGGCATTCGCCCTCAACGCCCCTGCCGATCTGAAGAAGATCCCCTTCGAGTACACCGATCAGTGGAGGATCGCCATAAAACATATCACGAACGCCGAATTCAAGGATCAGGGCAACAACGCCGATTTCAGGTTCCATATAGATCCCTATATGTCGGAGGGATTCTACATCCATAAGGTCTGGGTGAGCGATCACGAGCTGACGGAGAGGGATCTCATGGGCGGAGGTCAGGCGGTCTCACCGCTCGGTAGGATGACGACGTTTTGGGCTGAGGTGAAACGCTCAAGATGGCGATAGCGATGCTCATTCCCACTCGATCGTGCTCGGAGGCTTGGAGCTTACGTCGTAGACCACCCTGTTAACCCCCTTAACCTCATTTATGATCCGGTTGGAGACGTCATTTAAGACATCGTATGGTATCCTAGCCCAGTCAGCGGTCATACCGTCGACGCTTGTGACGGCCCTTAGGGCGATGACACTTTCATAGGTTCTCTCATCTCCCATCACGCCCACGCTTTTAACCGGCAGCAGCACGGCAAAGGC
This sequence comes from uncultured bacterium, assembly GCA_964535855.1. Lineage (GTDB taxonomy): Bacteria > Poribacteria > WGA-4E > B28-G17 > B28-G17 > JAGGXZ01. The sequence goes on along the minus strand of CAZHVH010000663.1, from coordinate 924 downwards.
CTGCCATATCTCGTCGTATATCCCCGCCCGACGGATCTCCTCGATGAAGATGGCATCGGCCTGTCTGAGAACCTCCAACCTCTCACGGGTCACCTCGCCTATCACCCTTATCGCCAATCCGGGACCGGGGAATGGATGTCTGCCGAGTATCTCCTCTGGTATACCGAGCTCCCTGCCCACCGCCCGTACCTCATCCTTGAAAAGTTCTCTGAACGGCTCTATCAGCTCAAACGGTATCACATCGGGAAGCCCGCCGACGTTGTGATGGGTCTTTATCGTGGCTGAAGGCCCTTTGACCGATACGCTCTCTATGACGTCGGGATAGAGCGTTCCCTGGGCGAGGAACTTGATCTTGCCCAGCCTCTTGAGCTCGTCGGCGAAGACCGCTATGAACTCCTCACCTATGATCTTACGCTTTCTCTCAGGGTCAACCACGCCGCGGAGTTTATCGAGGAACCTCTCGCCGGCTTCTATATAGTTGAGCTTTATACCCAGGCGGGCGAAATTCCTTCTGACCTCCTCACCCTCGTTCAGCCTCATCAACCCCGTATCGACGAAAACACAGACGAGCCTGTCGCCTATCGCCCTGTGAACCAGAGCCGCCAAGGTGGTCGAATCGACACCTCCGCTTACGGCGCATAAAACCCTCTCGCTTTCCCCGACCCGCTCCCTTATCTCCCTGATGCTCGCCTCGACGAAGGATGTCACATCCCATGACGGGGAACATCCACATATCTCGAAGAGGAAGTTGGATATGATCTGCGGCCCATAGGCGGTGTGTTTGACCTCAGGATGAAACTGGAGCCCATAGAATCCCCTCCTCTCATCCGCCATGGCGGCGATGGGAGAGTTGGGGGTATGGGCTATGACCTTAAAGCCGGGCGGCACCTGGGTTATCCTGTCGCCGTGGCTCATCCAGACCTG
>CAZHVH010000662.1:0-2061 GCA_964535855.1 uncultured bacterium | reverse complement strand
GTCGGTGAAAAGCGTTGAAAACCCCTACGCAAGCACAGCATCACTTGATTTCCATCCATCTCCTCTGCTAAAATATCCCTGTTCGAATAACGCTGCCGTTTGCGAGGTCGTTTTGATGTCGAAGAAAAAGGTCGAAGTGATCGAAAGCGATCTGGTTTATGACGGGTTTTTCAAAATTGAGAAAGCCCTCGTGCGATATGAACGGTATGACGGATCGATGAGCGAGCCGATAACCCGATACTGTTTCGAGCGGGGGGATTCCGTGGGCGTGCTGCTTTACAATCCCGATGCCGATTCCGTCATCCTGGTGGAGCAGTTCAGATACCCGGCGTATGTGAGGGGAGGGCCGGGATGGATCTTAGAGATCGTGGCGGGCGTTAAGGATAAGGAGGATTCCGTCAAAGTCGCAAGATCGGAGGCGATCGAGGAGGCGGGATATGAGATCGAGAGGTTGGAAAAGCTCACCTCCTTCTACCTCTCACCCGGCGGCAGTTCCGAGAGAATGGATCTGTATCTGGGATATGTATCCAAACCCTCCCATAAGGGCGGAGGAGTAAGGGAGGAGGGTGAAGATATCAAGGTCATTGAGCTTCCGCTGGAGAAAGCCTTGAGGATGATAGATAGAGGCGATATATGCGATGCTAAGACGATCCTAGCTCTGCTGTGGTTGTATAGGAAAAAGACGGAGGAGGAGTGATAGGATGCGCGGGAGACCCTCGGATATACGTCTGCTGGTTCTGGACGTGGATGGGGTTTTGACCGACGGCAGGCTGTATTATTCCGACTCGGGCTGGGAGGCAAAGGCGTTCAACGCGCACGATGGCCAGGGGATCAAACTCCTCAGAGGCCGCGGTATTAAAACCGCCATCATATCCGGACGTTCCAGCGAAGCCGTGAGACGACGAGCTGAGGAGCTGGGTATAGATGAAGTTCGACTGGGGGTAAAGGATAAGCTATCGACTCTCGGCGAGATCCTCACAAAATACGGCATCTCCCCTCAACAGGCGGCCTATATCGGGGATGATGTGGGCGATCTGGAGGTGATGAAAAGCGTCGGATTTCCCGTGGCGGTGGCGAACGCCCATGAGAGCGTCAAGAGGGTGGCCGCATATGTAACGAAAAGAAATGGAGGTGACGGGGCGGTAAGGGAGATATGTGATATGTTGATCTACGCCGATGAGACGAACAAGGGGAACGTCAATGCGGTCCGAATAGGCGATATACGTATCGGTGGAGGGGCATCCTTGGCCCTCATCGCCGGCCCGTGTGTCATAGAGAGCAGGGATCATTCGCTCAAAATGGCGGAGGCGATCAGATCTGTGGCCGAAAGGATCGGCATCCCGTTCATATTTAAATCCTCCTACGATAAAGCCAACCGTTCTTCCATCAGATCATATCGCGGCCCCGGTTTGGATGAAGGGCTCAGGATCCTGGACGAGGTTCGACGCCACGTCGGCGTGCCGGTGCTTTCCGACGTTCACTGCGTCAGACAGATCCCCGCCGCAGCGGAGGTTTTGGACGTGATCCAGATACCGGCCTTTCTGTGCAGACAGACCGATCTCCTTATCGAGGCCGGCAAAACGGGAAAGCCCATAAACGTCAAGAAGGGGCAGTTCCTCTCTCCGTGGGAGATGAGAAACGTCGTTGAAAAGATCCTATCGACGGGGAACGACAGGATACTGCTGACGGAGCGTGGGACGAGCTTCGGGTATAACAACCTGGTCGTGGACATGAGATCGCTTCCCATAATGCGATCCCTGGGCTATCCTGTGGTTTTCGATGCCACGCACAGCGTTCAACTGCCGGGCGGCGCCGGAACGCGTTCGGGCGGACAGAGGGAATTCGTGCCGTATCTGGCGAGGGCCGCAGTCGCCGCCGGAGTGGACGCCCTCTTTATGGAGGTACACGATTCGCCCGATGAAGCGCTCTGCGACGGGCCGAACATGATCGATCTCAAAACGCTTGAGAGGGTTCTCATCCAGGTGATCCAGATCGATAGGGTGGTCAAATATGCTTAGCCTTGTCGGGTATTTCACCCTTTTGCTCTCCTTCATCTACATG
>CAZHVH010000661.1:0-2066 GCA_964535855.1 uncultured bacterium | reverse complement strand
ACGATCAGCTTTTTGGGTCTCACGAGGAGATACGCCATATCGCCCGATATGGCGAGGTCGGATACCGTCCTGAGAACTCCTCTCTCGATATCCACCGCCTCACCCCACTTATCCTGGGCGATAAACACCAGTTTCCCCTTGTGCTCATACGCCCTCGTCACCTCATCCATGCTCCTACCCGAAGGCAACCTCCTCTTTCCCGATAGATACAGGTATCTCGTATACTCGACCTCCAGATCCATATAATCGCCCTCTCCCGTCTCCGCCGATCCGATCCATACCCGAAGCCCATCGCCCCATCGCACGAGATATCTCCCCGAGATCGCTATCCTCTCCTTCGAGGGGGGAATCGGGCGAAAGATACGGCTCCTTATGAGGGAAAGTATGGGATACATATAGTCCGCCGGAAGGAAGCGATCCGATTCCATCAGCGCTTTCATTGCCTCCGGATCGCCTGACTTCATCTCAGGGGAGACGATGGTGACCTGAGGGTTTCTGAAGGATATCGGGAACGAAGCGAGCAATCTGGGATTAGTCGGATCCTCGATCGCCAACATATGGAAGGCGGAATGATCCAACAGGCAGAGGTATTTCCCGTATAGATCCATGTCGATTATCCCGGATTTTCCCACCTTTATCCTCGTCCTCTCGGTCATCTCCTTTAGATCCGTGATAGCGATCTCCGATCCGACGGGCGTGAAAAGGAGATCGTCCCTCATCACGGCCCCGCATGATATCCCTTTCATCGGAATCTCCCCCGCCCTTTCAAGCCTTCCCTCATCGTCTACGTTGAAGATCAAAACCCCCTTATCGGTTGTGACGATCGCACTTCCATCGCAGAATCTGATGTATCTTGGCCTCGATTCGATCTCGATCTCCTGGGAGATCCTCGGGTCGATCGGATCGGAGACATCCACCACCGCCAAGATCCTCCTGGATTGAGGTTTCAGAAGACGTGTCGGGAGGTTTACCCCACATCCCAAAAAAGCCAAGGTAAGGAGAATAAGAATCAGATCAGCCCTTTTCATCTGCCTTCACCTCAAACCGGCTATGTAGATCATATCCCCCTCCACGTCAAAGGCCTTAAATTTATACTCCGGATCTTCAAACAGACAGATCATCTTCCCCTTAGGTATGTCCATGACCATAAGCTCGCCCGATTCCGTTATCAGGTATATTCTGTCGCCGATGACCTGAAGGTCAGCCATGCTTTTGAGCCTTTCCCTCTCCTTCAGATCCCATCTCCACTTTGAAAACAGGACGATCGTTCTATCGAGGAGATATACCCCGCCGGTTTTCTCACCATCAAGATACTGCATCCGGGCGACGGTCAGATCCACCCGTCTCACCTTATCCCCTTTGGGGAAGATCCATAACGTTTCGGGCAATCGGTAGTCCCAGTAGGCCAGGTGTTCCCCCGATAGGGATGGCATTCTCCTCTGACCGGGTCCGCCTCTACTGAGGGTTATCACGTCCTCCATATCCATCAGCTCCACGTCGAGGGGCTTTTTAGGGTCCCAAATAGCGAATTCTATCGCCGAGTTGATCTCCTCCAGCGGCTTCACCTTATCCCCGACCGCGCGATAGAGGGTGGGATAAGTGGAGACGGTGGATGAACTTATGAGTTCGGGATGGGCGGGATCTGCAACGGAGATGAGATGAATGTATCTGTATCTGTCTGAAGCCCACGCTATATCTCCCCTCATCCGGAACTCGAGTATCGGCATGTTCTCATACCCGTCCGGCCCGTTTCGCATCGTCCACATAGGAGGCAGCGACGATAGATCCATCACGAAAAGCCCTTTGGTCGTGGGGACGTAGAGGTAGTCCTTAAAAACATAAAACCTACCCGTTATGCTCTCAAGCGGCAGTTGTTCGACGAGCTTTGGCGCCTGGGGATCGCCGACATCCGTTACCTCTAATCCTCGATCGGTTCCGACGAAAACCCTTCCCCTGTGGAAAACGACACATCCCGTGACGGGATCACCTTCTAACGGCACAGATGATACGATATGTGGATTATCCGTGTCGGATATATCGATTGTGATTAACACGCCCGAATTGGC
>CAZHVH010000660.1:0-2068 GCA_964535855.1 uncultured bacterium | reverse complement strand
TCGCCGAACAGCACATCGGCGATGGCGTTGCCGCACTCCTGGCCCGGGAACCATGCCTCCAGAACCGCCGGCACCTTATCCAGCCAGTCCATCCTCACCGGCGAACCCGTGTTCAGGACGACCACAGTATTCGGGTTCGCCGCCGCCACCGCCTCGATCAGCTTAGCCTGATCTCCTACCAGGTCCATATGGGGTCGATCACGACCCTCCGTCTCCCACCCCTCGGGTGAGCCGACGAAGAGCAAAGCTACGTCCGCCTCCGCCGCGCATCTGACGGCCTCCTTCAATCCCAGGCCGGCAGGCGGACGACACCCGAGCTGGAAGCCTGCCAATCCTCCGACATATCCGAGGGCGTACTCGATGCGGATAGGATAAGGCTTCCCTGCCTCCAATTCGATCTCAGCCATGACCTGAACCGCCTCAGGGCCGCGCAGCATAGCGCTTCCCCTGGACTTCCAACGGTCGATGAGAAGCCGGTCGCCCAGGTAGAACCGTGCACGACCGATGCTCAGCAGGTTGAATCCGTATACTCCGGTTACGGGCACCCTCAGCGTCCCCGAAAACCTCGCTGCGAACGCCTCGACCTCCAACGGATAGGTTCCGTCCTTCCACCGAGCCTCCGTCGAGCGTATCCGCTCCGTCCGGACGGGCTCGCCGGTGAAATCGGGACGGTCGAAGTACTCCGCTGTCAAGCCATGTCCCCCCTTCCCATCGGCGGGGATGAGCCATTCGGGATTTACCGGAGGCAGTCGGAGTTCGTTCGTGCAGCCGAGGGCATAGGTGAGTCGGATTTTATCCCCTACCTTGTGTCGTAGTCCCTCCCAGGGCGAAATGGCGTAGTGAGGTCGGACTTGGGCGCTGCCTCCCCCCATGATCCGAGCCGCCTTGGCGTTGGGTCCGATCACCGCTATGCTCTTCAACTTGTTGACGTCCAACGGCAGAAGCCCTCCCTCGTTCTTCAGCAACACGATCCCCTCCGCGGCCGCCTGTCGGGCGAGCCTTTGATGCTCTGGCTTGTTCACCGAACGTTCCTCGGGGATCTCAGGGTGTTCGAACGCCCCGACGCGCTGGATCAATTGCAACACACGCCGCACATGTTCGTCGAGCGTTGCCTCGCTCACCTTCCCCTCTCTGACCGCTTGGAGCAGCTTTTCGCCCCGGAGGCTCGGCCCGGGCATCTCCAGATCCAGTCCCGCCTCGAGCGCCTCCACCGTGCTATGGGTCGCCCCCCAGTCTGAGATTACCAGGCCGTCAAAACCCCATTCCTTCCGGAGGATCTCCTGGAGCAGCCAGCGGTTCTCCGAGCAGTAGGTGCCGTTGAGCCGATTGTAAGCCGCCATCACGCCCATCACACCCGCCTCCTGCACAGCAGCCTTGAAGGGCGGTAGGTAGATCTCCCTCAGAACGCGCTCGCGTACCTCCGAGCTGATCGTGTGACGTTCGAATTCCGAATCGTTGGCCACGAAGTGTTTGATCACCGCCGCTACACCCTGGCTCTGCACCCCCTGGATAAACGCGACAGCCATGCGGGAGGTGAGGTAGGGGTCTTCCGAGTAACACTCGAAATTACGCCCGCCGAGGGGAGTTCGTTGGATGTTGACCGTGGGAGCGAGCAATACCCTGGCGCCTTTGGTCTTCGCCTCCTCCGCGATCGCCCGCCCGACCTGACGGACGAGCTCCGTATTCCAGGTGGCCGCCAGCGCGATCCCGGCGGGAAAACACGCCGAGGTAGGGGCATCCGGTCCTCCCCTCATCGTCGAACCTCGGGCGCCGTTAGGCCCATCCGTCATCTTGACGGCTGGGATGCCGAGCCTCTCGATCGCATGTGTATAATAAAGGTTCGTGCCCGAAAGTATCTTCACCTTTTCCTCGATCGTCATCTGCGCGATGAGGTCATCGAGGGACGGAGCTCCAATCGCCTGAGAACGGAGCCCTATTCCCAGAACAACCATCACTATAACTGAGAATATCAAACCCTTCACGGGTCTCATACCTACTCCCTCCCTGCCCCATAGTGACCTCCTCCCACCTCTAAAGGAGATGGGCTTCCTCCTTCATCGAAGCGGCT
>CAZHVH010000659.1:0-2077 GCA_964535855.1 uncultured bacterium | reverse complement strand
GGTTGACCGCTTGAGTATATCACTGAGAGGGGCGTATGTCAACGGTATGTTTCCCTCAGGGAACGGGGAGGAAATGGTAACTCACGCCCGTTATCAGACCGATGATTATCCAGACAGCTGCGATTATGTAATCCCCGAAAATCAATCCGAGAAAGAGGGGCATAAGTGATCGATAATACCGTAGTCCGCCGAGCTTTATGACGACGTACTTTATCAGCCATCCGAGAAACAACGACGACCAGAGGTAATAGGGGGCGTAGCTAGCCCCCACAGCATATCCTATCGGATGAAGCGACCACCATAGAAATCTGGTTCGCATGAACAGCATTATCCCCGTAAAGAACATCCCTATTATGATGCTGGCGAACTCTCCCCACGCCACGCCTCTGGGATTCTGTATGAAGGAGCTCGCCATCCTGAAAGGCGCTCTCGAATACCATCCGCCCCTGTAGGACAAGTTCAGCGCCCCCTTTGTGTAGGCAAGCCTCAGGGTGGAATAGTACGCCACGCCCATCCCCACCAAGATGGCCAGCCCTATCATCAGGGCGAGGTCTCGTCTCTTGATCCCGAAGGTTTCGGATATCTTGAACCCGTGCATGATATGGGGCATCATCAGTTCACCCCAGGATCGCATTAAAGCGTGCTGAGGAATGCTCAACACAACCAGATTGGTATGCCCCACGGCCCTCGAACCCATTGTGATCACCAGGTAATCCGACGGATAGAAAGGGGCCTGAACCAGAAACATCCCACCGTTCACCACCATCCACGTCATCACAATGGAGATCATGAAGAAGATGATCATGATCGCCAAGGAGATGTGGAAGGAGACACCCGCCCAATAGCAGAGGAGGCTCATCATGGAAAGTCCGGATATAAACCCCCAGAGAGCCCATCTGTATGGAAGAGGCTCGTTCGAATCGTCTATCTCCTTCGACGGGGCAAACGCCCTCCTGATCACCTGACCTATATGCCGCCTCGCCATCCATAGGGTAAAAGCAGCTATCACCAGTATAGAGCCCATCGATTGGCGACTTGCACAGGTCCATGGGCCTATCGGTATGGAGAAGGCAACGATGAAGACATATTGAAGCTTGAAAAAGAGAAAGAAGAACCAGAAGCTGAAGGAGATCTCTAACGGAAGTATATAGCTGACGCCGATGACAGAGGGAAATATCATCATTATAACGGCCGGCCACCATCTCATAACCACCCAGGGCCTCTCAGTGAAAGGGGCGTATAGGTTGAATCTGGTCGGTATCTCGGGGATGGAGGGGAGAAACCGGTGAAGGCCGTTTACGGTATGCAGGAAGACGGGGATGGCGATCCCCAGCCAGATCAGCCTGTTCTTGAAGAAATCGTTTAATGCCGATCCCACCCTCGGCTTCCTCATCATCTCCACCGGAACCCTGACGAGCGGAAAGGTGAACCTCTCCCGCTCCACCCACTGTCTTCGTAGGATCGATGAGAGGCAGTATGTGGCGAGGTAACAGGCTATGGCGAACCCGCTCCAAAACAGAAGCGGCCTTATCCACGCATCCCACGGTATCGGTGCGGCGGAGAAGAGGGACCCTTCCCAAAACCCGCTCGCCGCCTTCTTGTCCCAGACGATCGTCCACCTCGGAAGGTACGGCATCAGCAGTGCTTCCCAGTCGTTCTCTGGTGTGGCGAAATAGGCGGGGGAGGCTAAAAGGGGAAGGAGAAAGGCCGCCAACCCCCATGATGGCAGGCTGATCGCCACAGCGCTCATTATCCAGATGGCCGCGAGCTCTCCGGAGGTAAGACCTTTGCCCAACCTCGATTTCCTTATAACTGCGTTTGTAAGACAAAGAAGGGTGAGGATGAAGACCGATGCGACAGGAAAGTGGTTTCCCGAAAGGGAGGAGCCCCTGATGTAGTAGTTGTTATACGGGGCGATCATGTTCTGTATGATAACCCACGCTATCCCGATGAGAAATGCCCTTGTAGACATCCTCCACGGACTCCCCCTGTATCAATAGATGGTCGCTTATATTATCACTGAGTGTAGCAGAGATTTTTAAAGCTACCGTCCGCCGCTTATAGGTCATTTATTGTC
>CAZHVH010000658.1:0-2079 GCA_964535855.1 uncultured bacterium | reverse complement strand
CCACACGCCAGTTGACGGTTACCCGCTCGCCCCTCTTGACCTTTCTTCCGATGCGCTGATAGTGCCAGTAGCCGGGGCGGAGGACCCCGATGTAAACGGGCTTGCCGCAGAAAAACGCAAACGGCGCCGTCCAGACACGGTCGCAATCGCCCTCGCCGATCAGGCTCCAACCCGAGTGCCATCCCCCAGGGGCATTTCCCGCATAGTATCTCGTTCCCGTCCACGTCCTCGGCTTCTCCCCTTTCGGCAAAGGATGGGCGATGAGAACCCAGAGCGCATCAACATCCATCGCCAGGTCCAAAAGCATCTTCGCTCGCAACGGGACTTTGCTCACGTAGTTGGCAGGGCGCTTCAAACTGTCGTCAACGAAATCGCTACCATCATCATTCGCTTCTGGGGCTACAATGATGCGAGTTTCGCCGTGCATGCCCTGCTCGTCCGCTTGCCAGACGGGGCGAATCTCAAGCCAAGGTTTTCCACCGAGAACTCGATAAAGCGTCGTGACCGTCGTCTTGAAGCCACCACGTTCATAGGTGAAACCTTCGGAGTAAACGACAGCTTCCTTTGGACTGTTCACGAGTATGCGGCAGAATTGAGAACCGCCGCCGCTATAATTGCGCAACCCCGTCGGCGTATCGAAGACGCGATACAATTCGTTGTGCCTGCTCGGCGCCCCCTCTTCGTCCATCTTGGCATAAAGGAAGACAGCATCGTATCTGCTGGAGTGCAAGGAAAGCCAGAAGTTCTCGCCCTCAAGAACGGGATCGCCACGAAACTGGTGATCGGTGACGCCGTAGGGAACCTGTGTCCATTCGTCTTGGTAATTCCAAGCGCGGAAGTCGTAGTGTTTCATGGAGAACTTCCTTCCTGTGTCCCAGATACGGACAGCGCCTTTCTTGAGTAGCTTGTATCCTTCGCCTTCCTGTTTCTGGGGCATTTTTATCTCCCTCCTCTCGCCCCAAGCTAAACCTCCTAAGTCTCCGGACTGGACAGATATCACACCTATCCCATCTCTCCCCTCGACTCGCCTGATCATCCCCTCCCTTTCTAAGTCCGTCATGCCGGTGAGCCCCATACTGAGAGTATCCATTAAAATCAGGTATACGAGACACATCATGCTGATCAACCCCTTTCTCAGATGATGTCAAGTAACATGGTGGTCTTCCTAATATTATTATGCTCGAGGGAAGAGGATTTGTCAAGATATTTTAAAAGTAGATCTTAAAACCATTTTTCTGCTAGTACCTCATCAGACAGATTTTGATAAGTTCTCCTCCTGTGGTAAACTATGGTCGAGCTACTATTGGCAGGAGGGGAATCATGGCGAACAAGATATATGTGGCACCCAATCCGCCCGCAAGCTCAAACGTGCCCATATTCTGCTGCTGGCAAACGAAGGGAAGAGGGATAGCGAGATTGCCGAAGTGTTACACACCAGCACACCTACGGTGCAGCGCACCCGACGGCGGTTTGTGGAAGGCGGTCTGGACCGTGCTCTCAACGAAGACCCACGGCCTGGAGCTCGTAAGAAACTGGATGGGAAGGGAGAAGCCCTTCTGGAAACGTTAGCCAAGAATGAACCACCTGAGGGTCGCAAGCAGAAGAGATTGATCCTCCAAACAGTTCATCAAGCACAACAGAGAACGGGGGAACCTCTCACAGATATACTGAAGCATTTAGGAGTATCAAGGACTACTTACTATCGATGGGTTGAGCGCTTGGAGGAGGGTTGCTTAGAGGATAAGATTGTAGTTCCTCACAGGAGGATTCCACCCCCCACACCGCGGGAGATAGATTTAGTATGCAGCTATGCTTTGATGTATCCCAAGATGGGCTACAAGAGGTTGACCTTTCAGATGATAGATGAGGATGTTGCATATCTCAAGCCGTATCAGGGCTGTGTTGTGCACGTGATCCGCAACAGCCTCAAGTATGTCTCCTATAAGGACAGGAAAGAGTTCAGCCAAGATATGAAGGGGATTTACAAGGCACCGACGGAAGAGGGGGCATTGATGGCACTGCAGGAGCTAGAGAGGAAATGGGCAGATAAGCATCCTCTGGCAGTGAGGGTGTGGAGGA
>CAZHVH010000657.1:0-2083 GCA_964535855.1 uncultured bacterium | reverse complement strand
GTGAAGGTTCCATCTCCGTTGTTACGGTAAAGCCTGTTTGGCTTGAAATAGTTGGCGATGTAGATATCGAGATCGCCGTCATTGTCATAATCAGCGGCGGCAACGCCGGTCGGATCGCCCGGATCGGCCAATCCTGAGCTGTCCGATCTGTCCTTAAACGTTCCGTCGCCGTTATTCTCATAGAAGAAGCTCAGAGGTCCAAACGCGTTGATAGCATAGAGGTCTAGGTCGCCGTCCCCATCGGCATCGAAGAAGATCGCTGCTACGCTTGAGCTCTCCCCCTCAGCTCCTGCTCCCACACCGGCTTTCTCGGTGACGTCGGTAAAGGTTCCATCTCCATTGTTATGATAAAGTATATTCGGATCGCCGAGGTTAACGATATAAAGGTCAAGAAAGCCATCGTTATCGTAATCGACAAACACAGCGCCATAGCTTCCCGTCTCAAGCCCTGTTACCCCTGCCTTCACGGTGACATCGGTGAAGGTTCCATCTCCGTTATTGCGGTAGAGGTAACTTCTACAAGGTTGAAATTCGGGATCGGGAGGCCATGCATCGGTTGAGATAAAGATGTCGAGGTCCCCGTCGTTATCGTAATCGCCGAATATGACGCTCGAACCTGCCCATGTCTTAGTTCCTATCTCCTCGTTAAGTAGCCCCGTCTTCTTCGTCACATCGGTAAATACGTTCCCATCATTACGCAGGAGCGTATTCGGCTTATTCCCATTACCTATAAGTAGATCGGGTTTGTTGTCGCCGTTATAGTCGTTGAAAGAAACAGTAAGAGATTTCCCGGGATCGTCAGCATTCACCTGCGAGGTCACGTTCGTAAACTTCACCTGATCTTGGCAGAAGGAAAAATCGAACGGCACGAAACAGATCATCGCTGCCGCAAGGGCAAACAATATAGAACGCGCTTTCATCCTTGCACCTCTCCTTGGCTGGCTATAGGTGGAAATTCGCGGGGACGGGCCTCCGCCCTGTCCCCTTATCTTACACCAAAGCCTGGATCACTCCGCTCACCGGCGATCGAAATAGTATCTAGAGAAGTGCCAGATGGTGAAGATAGCCCTTTTGTGTCTCCTATCCCAGATCGCTTCCGATACGGGGTTTCCGTTCTCATCATAGAGTATCAGCTCATCGGCTTCCACATCCTTCAGCGTTTTCCAGGAAAGCTTGATTATAACGGGCCTTCTAAATCGCAGACCGTCAGGCTCGAAGCAGAATTCGACGCGCGATTCACCGTCGCTTATGACCTCCATCGAGATCAGGGTGCGTTTCTTCAGCGCCCTTCTTGGGATGATCAAGGCGGTACCGTCCGAGGTATGCAGCCTTCCGCCCCTCGGTCCTATTACCTTTTCGGCGTAGTAATGCTTCGCGAAGGCGAGGCCGATCAACCCGGTGAGGAGAATCGAGAAGATAGCGATCACCAGGATGGCCCGCGTGTATCTGGTTCTAAACATCTCCCTTCCCCCTTATCGAGCAACCCATCAGATCCGTGAGGATTGCCATGTGATTAGGTTGGCGGCGGCTTTTATGTCACGAGCCAGTTCACCTGGGCTTCGACTCGTATTTACTTTTTGCCGCCTTGGCCTGTTACCTCCCGCGTTTGAATACTCATCCAGCGAAGCTTACAGCCCTCATCCTTTATTATCGGAAGCCGTCCATAGAAACTTTAGATTTTTTTAGACGCTCGCGCGATCGCTGGAGAGCCCGACCTATGCGGGAGCGAAGATGGAGCGCCCAGGAGGATTCGAACCCCCGACCATCTGATCCGTAGTCAGATGCTCTATCCACTGAGCTATGGGCGCTCGCTTGAGCGGGGGGGAAGATATGGCGGAGAGGGTGGGATTCGAACCCACGGCGCGGTCACCCGCGCAACAGCTTAGCAGGCTGCCCGATTCGGCCGCTCTCGCACCTCTCCGCTGTTCTGTGGCGGTGGGAGTAGGATTCGAACCCACGGTGGCATTACGCCACAGCAGCTTTCAAGGCTGCCGCCTTAAACCACTCGGCCATCCCACCGCATATAGCAAACTATATTTTATCAAAATCTCACGCCCTTGTCAACGTTGACAAATCTCTCGGG
>CAZHVH010000656.1:0-2084 GCA_964535855.1 uncultured bacterium | reverse complement strand
TCGTTGGCGGCGGTGTGCTTATATATCTCGGCGCATATCCCTGTTGTCTTTGAACGTACATCTTTCATCTCTCCCTTGCTTTGATCTCTTCAAACGATACTATACCATCTGGGATATACTATGTCAAACGCGAAATACCTGTGGCCTGATTCCCCGCGCACTATGGAGTTGAAACCACTTTAATTATACGATAACAGCTGATTTTGTCAAGTCTAAGCCCAACAGCAGACGTTCGCTCACCCGAGACGTGGATATAATTGACAATTGTTCGCTCAAGAGATATAATGAAAGCTCAGACTTCAATGAATCAGAGGTGTCATGATGGGAGACCTGATAGATGTGCACACCCATTTGGGGGAGGTCATATACGGCGATCCGAGAAGGAGGCCTCTGACTGCTCAGCAATTGGTCGATACGATGAACAGGATCGGCATCGATAAGTCCGTGCTTCTGCCCTTAGATAGCCCCGAGGCGAGCGACGCCTATTTCACCGTCGATGCCGCCCTCAGGGCGAGAGATATGTTCCCTGAAAGGCTGATACCGTTCTGCTGCGTCGATCCGAGGAGATCGAATCCCAAGAGGAGAATTGAGCGATACAAGGAGATGGGATGTGTGGGGTTCGGCGAGCATAAGGTCGGCATGCCGATAGATGATCCCCGAAACGTCGAGATATATAGGATATGCGGCGAACTCGGCCTGCCGGTGTTGATCCACATGGATCATCTTATCAGGCCGAGATTAAACTGGGATGAGCCGGGACTGCCGAGATTACGCAGGTTGGCCGAGGAACTCCCCGACACCATCTTCATCATGCACGGGCCGGGATGGTGGAGCGAGATATCCGCCGAGGTAGAGGAGGGCGTCGGATATCCTAAAGGTCCCGTCAAACGGGGCGGAGCTGCCGATCTGATCCTTCAAGAGTGCCCGAACGTCTACGCCGATCTGTCGGCAGGTTCCGGATATAACGCCCTCACCAGAGACCCCGATTTCACCAAGGAGTTCCTGGAGCGAAACTGGAACAAGCTTCTCTTCGGCACCGATTATCTACACGCGGGCCAACCCCTTCCAATCGTCGATCTCATCCATAAGCTCCCGATCGATGAGGAGAAAGCGAGGGCGATAAGGTGCGAAAACGCTAAAAAGCTCTTAAAGCTCTAACTTCACCACTCAAATATCACACCCATCGCCTGTGACCTGTCCTCCAGGAGCATGGCGTATATCTCAGGCGCCCGCGAGAAGGGAATGGTATGCGAGATAAGCGGTCTCACGTCGATCTCGCCATCCAGGATCAGGTCGAAAAAGAGTTCTGCATGTCGTTTCTGCGTCCATTGATTATATGGCGTTTCATATCGGGGATGAGATGAGTTATGGGCGCCGATTATGGTATAGCTGGGGGCGTTACATAGGTCGTGGAAGTCGAACTCCCTCGTAGATCCCCTGGGACTGCTCAGTATCACAAGCCTCCCCTGTCTTTTCAGAAGGTCGAACTCCTTGGGTATAACCTCCGGATTGCCCGTCACCTCGAAGACCACATCCACCATCCTTCCCCTCGTCATCTCATCGGCTACATCGGTGGGATTCTCCACCTCGGGATTAACCCCTCTGATCTTTGGTTTCTGAGGCAGCAGCTTCAGCCGGCTCTCAGCGATGTCGATTCCAATGACCGGTCTGGCGCCGGCCAGATGGGAGAACCTCACGGTCAGCTGTCCCAGCAGTCCCAGACCGTACACGGCCACCGACTCGCCCCATTGAACCCCTCCGCGCCGGACGCCGTTCATGACGATCTCAGCTATCGTGAAAAAGGCTGCCTCCTCGTCCGGGACGTCTTCAGGAACGGTACGGACGCTTTCGGGCCTGACGAGCACATATGAGGCGTGCGGCGCATAGCTCGCCACCTTTACCCCCACCCACTTCTCCTCGACGCCCTCACCGACGGCTATCACCCTGCCTATGTTATCATAGCCCGGGGTGAAGGGAAACCTGCCGTATTGGGCCCATCTGGAGTGAGGTGGGAATTGGCCGCTGAGGATGGTTAATTCCGTACCTGTGCTCACGAGCGTTCGGCTGGTCTTGACCAGCATCTC
>CAZHVH010000655.1:0-2086 GCA_964535855.1 uncultured bacterium | reverse complement strand
CCGTCAGCACTGCCACCGTCCTGAGCAAGGCCGAAAAGGCGGCCCTTACGGTCATGGATATGGCGCAGACCGCCCTCCAGGCCGTAAGGCAATCCAGATCTGACCTCCAGACCAGCATCGCCGAGCTAACGGACAGGCTCGATAAAACGCTTTCCCTGGTCAACGGAACCCTCGCCTCGCTTCAGGAAACATCGGATGAGCTGAGAGCGCTGGCCTCAGAGAACAGAGAGAAACTGGCCAGCATCGCCTCTCAGGTGGATCGGATAACCCAAAAAGGTGCTCAGGATTACGACGAGGTCCTGCCTCAGGTGAAATCTCTGATCGCCGAGACGAGGAGGACGATTACAACCACCTCGGATCAGCTCGAAGGAGCCATAGCCGCTGTAAGGGATACGGCTCGCACTCTTGAATCGACCGGTCAGAAGCTGGATAAGAGGGTTAGGGAGATGGAGGCGCGGTTGACCAGTTCCTCCTCCGAGATGAAAGGAAGAATTCTGAAGGAGATCGACTCGATCCACCAAACCGTGGAGGATTTGAGTAAACTCAGCGCGTCCATCAAAGGCGCCTCCGACGAGCTGGCAGAGCTGCTGAAGAAGATAAAATCGGGGGAGGGGACAATTGGAGCTCTGGTTCGATCGGACGAGACGCTCCATCGAGCCCATAACACCATGTCCCAGCTCGAACGCGCCGCCCGGGACACATCGAAGGTCCTGCAGGCCCTGTGCTCGGAGCTCAACCCCACGGATGGACTCATTCCCAGATGGGACGCCGGCATCCGTTATACAAGCGGCAGTAGCCTCATAAGTCAACTGGCATTTCGGCTAGGTGATCTGAAGCTGGGGATAACCATGACGGGCGATCGGCCGGACTATGATCTCCAATACATCAGACCTTTTCATATAGGGCCCTCGCTTCTCGAAGCGCGAATCGGCGCTGTGAGATCGAGGGCTGGAGCGGGGTTCGATTGGTGGTGGCTCTCACATAAGCTCGGTCTGACCCTCGATCTGAGCGACTCCGGCTCCAAAACGCCGAGGATCGATACATACCTGCGCCTCAGGCTGCTAAAAGGATGGAGCCTGAGCTTGGGCGGGGAGAATATAGCGGGGGAGAGAGGATTCAGCGCCGGGCTGATGAAGGAGGCAGGAGGCGAATAGGTCGATATGGCTAAAACAAAGTCACAATATATATGTCGTGAATGCGGGTATATCTCCTCCAAATGGCTCGGCAGATGTCCCGAATGCGGCACTTGGAACTCATTCGACGAGGAGATAGCATCGGCTAAACCTTCCAGATACGGAGGAATGACCACATCAGGTGCTCCCCCGACACCGCTTTCGCAGATAAAAGGGGGGGAAGGCGAGAGGATATCGACCGGAATAGGCGAGCTGGACAGGGTGTTGGGGGGAGGTCTGGTGCCGGGATCCGTGGTGTTGATAGGAGGAGACCCTGGAATAGGCAAGTCGACCCTCCTCCTGCAGACGTCTCATCGTATAAGCGAGTCGTACGCGCCTTCCCTTTATGTGACAGGGGAGGAATCGCCGGCTCAGATCAAGATGCGGGCTGGAAGGCTGGGGATCGAATCGGACAAGCTCCACATCCTCTGTGAGACGGACGTGAACTCCATCAAGGAGCATATATTGAATATGAAACCCTCCGCCGTGGTTATCGACTCCATTCAGACCGTCTATAAGCCCGAGCTCGAATCCTCCCCCGGCAGCGTGAGCCAGGTGAGGGAGAGCGCGGCGGATTTCACCATGTTGGCCAAATCACTTGGCCCTCCAACCTTCCTGGTGGGACATGTCACCAAGGAGGGAGCCATAGCCGGACCTAAGCTGGTGGAGCACATGGTGGATACCGTCTTGTATTTCGAAGGAGACAGGCAACACGCATATAGGATATTGCGCGCCACCAAGAACCGGTTCGGATCGACCAATGAGATCGGTATCTTCGAGATGAGGGCCGAGGGATTAGTCGAGGTGGAAAATCCGTCGGAGGTGTTCCTGGGAGAAAGACGACATGAGATATCGGGAACGACTGTGGTCTCCGGTATCGAGGGCACGAGGCCCATCCTCTTTGAGCTTCAGGC
>CAZHVH010000654.1:0-2087 GCA_964535855.1 uncultured bacterium | reverse complement strand
CTCAAACGTCCTCTTGATCCCCTCATATCGCCTGTCCAGGAAATATCCCCGTATGTTAAGGCTCTCCCCGTTTTGGGTCTTATAGCCAGCGATGTGAAATTTCAGGTCATCCTTCATGATATCGAGATCGATCTCGCCCTTAGAGCAAGATCGTATGAAGAGCTTATATCCCAATGCCTGAAGCTTCTCCTCATCGAGCTTGAGCTCAGACCATTTGAGCGGCAGATCGATATCCGTACGAACTCTCTTCCGTTTCAGCACCTTCATCGGCATCTGTATCCTCACGCTGAGCCCCCAGATGATCTCCCTGGCGAAGAGGCCGCCCTCTGCCTTTATCTCCTCCAGTATGGCGGCTACCCTCGGATCGTAGTGCGAGCGATACACAAACGCCCCCTCATATTCCTCAAAGAGGGCGTATCTGCTCTTAAGCCGGTTGACGTTCCTCCCCCGCTTTATCGGTTCGAGGTTGAAGTAGATCCCGGGCCTGTTGAGCACCACCTCCGTGGCGAAATCGTCCTCAAACCAATAGCAGGAGAAGCCGCTTGGGAGCAGGATAAGGGCGACGAGAAGTGACAGGATGAGCTCCCTCAGCCTCACATCGGATCACCACCTCGACTTTATCCTCCCCCACACGTCGGCGATCTTGCATTTCGGATCGACGACGTATGGGACATAAAAGGCCTGAATCTCCACCCAATGTGACCACTGGTTGACGGTGTTTCCACCTACCCATGCATGGATGTACCGGACCTCCCGTGGCTCAAACTCGATCGTCTTCCCCTCAGCGGTTTCAGGATATTCCCCATCCACGTCACTGTCGAAGACGATCTCATCCGGATCGAACTGTTCGAACTGAAGCAGCTTTTTATCCTTCAATGTGACTGCCACTCTGTTCTGATGATAAGTTCGGCCGTCCTGCCAGTAGTGCCAAAGCTTTATGACGTTGATGAGGGTGGGTTTTTCAAGATCGACCTGAACCCTACTGGGCCCACCGAGGTAGGGATTGGAGGCCGTATTACCGTCCGTCAGAAGCTCCGGGACACCCTGACCGATGCCGCCGCTCGTCCATACCGGCTTTCCAAGAGCGAGGTTCTCCGGCTCCTCACCGATCCCACATATGGTGAGGAAGGCGAGGAGCACGGGTATCAGGCATAGCTGAGATGCCTTATGCCATGTGTATCTCCACATCTTCCGCCACACCTCCCAAAAGCGTATAAGTTGTGGGGGCCGTTTGGAGTATCGAGCCCGGCACGTAGGTGTTAACGGGGCCATGTGCGACAAGTCTGGCTATGAACCTCTGCCAGCTCACCCCTCCGCCGATGTAACCGTCAAGCCAGAAGCTACGGTATTTCGCCCCCAGAATCTCCTTAGGCCCGATCGTGTAGGCCTTGGGCGGCACCAAAGACCAATCGCCGCTGAAGGAGTGAAGGGCGTTTTGCATTATGGTCATGGGATGAAGCTCGACAAGGCGCGCTGTGGCCTGCTTGTAAGCCTCCAGATCATCGCCGAACTCATCGCCCAGATGGGCCTCCCAGAAGGCTATATGTCCGCACCAGCCTATGCCGCCGTAACAGATGTCCGCTCCTCCCAGATCCTCGATCATCTTGCCGTAATCGGCGATGTTATCTCTGCTGGGGAAGTGGATGTTCTCCTCAGGCGGGCGGAGGTCCTCATCTATCAGCAGGAAGAAGTTCTCCATCATCGCCTTCTGGAACGATCCGGGCCAGTCCGGCGGAGCGGAGTTGCCGTCCTGATCGGCATATTCATCCATGTTGAAGGAGATCAGATGCTTGCACGGTATCCTCATCTCGTTTATCAACCTGGCGGCTATCGGATATTGTGGCATCGGGCCGACGGGGAAGATCGCCACCAGGTTCCTTCCCTCATCCAGCGCCCTTTTGAGCCGCGTGACGATATCCAGGGCGAACTCGAAGTAGAACCTATCCTTTTCCTCGATGATCCTTATCTTAAAGTCGGGGTTCGGGTGGTTGCAGATCTCCTCCTTTTTAATCGCCCTGACCCTCTCACATACCTCCCTGTCCCTGAACGGAATGAACTTCGCCAGATCATATTTCCATTCCATCTCC
>CAZHVH010000653.1:0-2091 GCA_964535855.1 uncultured bacterium | reverse complement strand
GGGATCTCCGGGGCCAGGGCGTTGAACCCGTTCAGCTTCTCGTTGATATAGCATATACACGGATGTGTGGGGGCATATAGAAACCCGTTTGCGGGCACCATGCCGTAGTGGCAGGCGCCGCGGACCCAATTATTTACGCTGTGTTGGCCGCGTCGCAGATCGATGAATTCGGACCCGCGCCGGCTCGCTATCACGTATCGCACGGTCGCCTTGTTGCGATAGCATCTGTGATGATGCGGAGCTTTGAATATATTGTGCAGGTCAACACGCTTTACGAGCTTGCCGGTCGATAGGTCATATCCGTTAAGGTATAGAGGCCATATCTCGTTGTAGCTTCTGTTGCCCACATGAACGCGCTCGCGTTTACATTCCGGCCCCCACGTCCAGACGAGATCGTCGATCACAAAGACGTCCTTCCACTGAAACCACAGCCAAGTTAGAGGGTGCTTCGGCCGCTCCCATAGCTTCTCGCCGCTTCCGGCTGAGAAAGCCATCAGCTTTTCCGGACTCGCGTAGAGTACGATTTTGTCGTGGAGGATGAGCGTGCCGATCCAGAGTCCGTTCCCTTTGTCCTCGACCCTGGTGCGCCATCGTTCCTCGCCGGTTTTGAAGTCCAGACAGACAATCGAGCTGCCGTCCACGAAACAGACGGCGTTTCCGTCGGCGGCGGGGTTAAGCACGGGATCGACGGGCGGATGCTTGCCGCGAACAAAGGTGATGTACTCCATCTTCGAGCCGCTATAGCTTTTCATTGTCTCCCATAAAGTTTTGCCGGTCTGCGCGTCGACCGCCATCAATTTCAGGCGACTATCGCGGAAAACGGAGAGTATGAGGATGCCTTTGCAATACAGGATCTCCCTTGTGTCTTCGGTGCCTTCGTAGACCTGTATTACCTTGCCCGTGCGGGCGTCAAGGCGTGTGACGGGGGCATGGTATCCCAGAGTCACGAAAACCGAGTCATTCACGGCAACGATCCTCCTCGGCAGGTTCAACGGCATGTTCCATGGACGGCGTTCATACCATGTATCCTTCCATTCACGCCAGCCCCATCTTTTGATCGGCACCTGCCAGAGCAGAACTCCGTTGAACGCGTCTCGGGCGACCAGAAACCATTTGTCCGGAAGCGGATGGTCGCCGGTCAGGCTGATCGGCGCCTCGTCGACGAGGTAGAAGATCCTGCCGCGCGCCGTCACGATAGCGGTTACGCTTGAATCGGTGTCATGTGATCTGAACCACAGCGGCCCGGTGATCCACTGATAATGCTTGGGCGGTCCGACCACCTTATCGTTCGCCACAGGGTTGCCATCCGGCCCGTGAAGATAATGCGTCCACTCGTCGATATCAGGCGGCCATGGCTTTCTCACGACGATCCATACGCCCTGATGCTCGATTATCCGCGGAGATATGATGCCTTCGGCGGCGAGATTCGCCTTTACCTTTTCGATCCATTGGCTTTTCGCCGTATCGGCGATATCCCCGCCGCCGAGATAGGCAGCGCCGAGCGGTGCCAACACCCGAAGTACCTCGCGAATCGAGAGTCCCTTTTCCATCAGCTCCGGGAAGTTATCCGCTATGAGGATGTCGATGAGGTTCTCAACGTAAGGCAGGTGATCCGGGGAAAAGACATCCGCCGATACCTTTCCGTAAATATCGCTTGAGTTGATGGCGTTCCTGGCTTCGTTCAGGGTGGATTTATCGGTGTAGAGCGTCTGAACCACAAAAGGGCCATGCCTGCCGATTGAGAGCGCAAGCGAGGCGTCCTTATCGCCGATAACGACGCAGATGCCACCGCTAAATCCGCTCGATTTCACGATGAGGTCGGCGAACGACTCCGAATCGCTCGCGCCCCACAGCGGTTGAGCCTCTCCCACACAGAGGATGGTTAAGGCCACCGCTAATAAAAGGGAAAAAACACTTTTTCGCATGGTCTCCCCCTTGAAACCCTGATTCCTGCGATATTGATATCATACCCGATCCGCCACAGTCAAGTGCTTGTATTCGCCTGATTCATCTCCGGTTTTTGAGTGAGGGTAGGAGATATCAGAATTAGACCCTGGAAAGGTGGGAGAAGATAATAAAAAATGGCTCCCC
>CAZHVH010000652.1:0-2098 GCA_964535855.1 uncultured bacterium | reverse complement strand
GACGACTGGCTGTTGAACGCCCCCGAATCGCGGTCGGGGCTTTACCGGGATGAGAGCGGCAGGGAGATAGTGCTCTCCAACGGTCTTATCAGCCGGTCATTTCGGATCGAACCGAACGCCGCTACGGTCGCATTCGATAACCTGATGAGTGATGAGTCGCTTCTGAGAGCGGTGAAGCCTGAGGCGGTGCTGGAACTGAACGGCGTGCGGTATCCGGTGGGAGGTCTGATCGGACAACCCGATCTCGCCTATCTGAAGCCGGAGTGGCTGGAAACTATGGAGAGCCCTCCTAACTCCTTCCAGTTCGACGGATTTGAGCGGGGGGAAACAAAGGAGAGGTTCCCGTGGAAGCGAGTTCGTCACTGTGCAAATTTGCCTTGGCCTCCTCCGGGGATATCCCTCATCCTGCACTTCCGACCGCCGGATGGAAAGCTTCCCGGCGTTCGGGTGGAGGTACATTATGAGCTATACGACGGCATACCCTTACTGTCGAAATGGCTGGTCATCCACAACGGCTCCGATGAACCCGTTCGACTCAACCGTTTCATCGTCGAGGTGCTGGGCGTAGTGGAGGCCGAATCGCATGTGGGCGATCCGGACCGATGGGAGTTGCCCAACATCACGGTGATCACCGATTATGCCTTTGGCGGCGAGGAACAGAACGAGAATAACCGCACGGTCTACTGGGTGGAAGACCCGGAGTATACGACCCAGGTGAACTACAGATTGAAAACGCCGTGTGTGCTGGAGGTACGACCTCCGCTAGGGCCGGATGTCGATATCCCGCCGGGTGAGTCGCTGGAGACCTTCCGCCTCTTCGAGCTGGTACATGACAGCACCGACCGTGAACGTAAGGGACTGGCGATTCGCCGCATGTACCGCACGCTGGCGCCATGGGTGACCGAGAACCCGATAATGATGCACGTGACCTCCACGGACCCCGATGTGGTCAGGAAGGCCATAGATCAATGTGCTGAGGTGGGCTTTGAGATGGTCATCCTCAGTTTCGGAAGCGGCCTGAACATGGAGGATCTATCGCCGGATAACATAGCCAAATTTAAGGAGCTCGCCGATTATGCACATAGCAAGGGGATCGAGCTGGGCGGCTATAACCTGCTCGCCAGCCGCAGCGTCGGCGAAGAGGACGATGTCATCAACCCCAAAACCGGCAGGCCGGGCGGAGCTATCTTCGGCAATTCCCCCTGCCTGTGCAGCAGATGGGGGATCGAATATTTCCGGAGGATAAGGACCTTTTTGGAGAAGACCGGATTTAACCTGTTGGAGCATGATGGTAGCTACCCGGGGGATGTTTGCGCCTCCACGAAACACCCCGGGCACAGGGGATTAGAGGACTCGCAATGGAGACAGTATCAGCGGATAGCGGAGTTTTATCGGTGGTGTCGCGCCAGGGGAATCTACCTCAACGTGCCGGACTGGTATTTCCTGGTCGGCTCGAACAAGACGGGCATGGGATATCGGGAGACCAACTGGTCGCTGCCGCGGGAACGGCAGCACATCCACGCACGCCAGAACATGTATGACGGAACGTGGGGGAAGACGCCCACAATGGGCTGGATGTTCACCCCTCTGGTGGAATACCACGGCGGGGGAGCTGCTGCCACGATCGAGCCTTTGAGCGAGCACCTGGAGGACTATGAGCTGCATCTCGCCAATAATTTCGGATTCGGAGTGCAGGCATGCTATAGGGGGTTCAGACTTTACGATTCGGAGGAGACAAAGGCGTTGGTGAAAAGATGGGTCGATTTCTTCAAGAAGCACCGCACAATTCTGGAGTCAGACATCATCCATCTTCGTCGGGCGGACGGCCGAGATCTGGACGGAATCCTTCACGTCAATCCCGATCTGCCCGAAAAGGGGATGGCCGTCTTCTACAATCCGACCTCCCAAGGCATAACGAAGGAGGTTGAGCTCCCGCTTTATTACACCGGCCTGACCGACACCGCCATGATCAGCGAGAAGGACGGCCCAGCGAAGGCATATAAGCTCGACCGCCGTTATAGGGTTCGGATTGAAGTGAGCGTTAAGCCGAAGGGCATGACGTGGTTCGTGATACGGGATTCCCGCGATGTCTGAGGAG
>CAZHVH010000651.1:0-2108 GCA_964535855.1 uncultured bacterium | reverse complement strand
CTGAGCAACATCTTCTGGCTGGACACACAATCTCCTCCGAACATCACTCGTTCCTATGCCTTAAGCAATCTTTTCACCCTGGACACGCGCAGCTTTAAATTTGACCTCCTCTCCTATAGAGGCTCGGGGGATAACGGGCTTCCGGTTCAGTCCAAGCCGGTGGAAATTTACGGGAAACTTTCACTCAACGGCAAACCTGCCTCAAACGTCTCCTTTGGCGTTGAAGATCCCATCTCGATGCAGTCCAGGATGATCAGTACGGACAAAGATGGGACATTCAGTTTTGAGACCGCACCCGTTAAAACTCCGGGGATCTATCTCTTCACCTTCTTTTATGAGGGCAAACAGGCTGATAACCTTGTCGTAGGTGTGCCGCCGAGCCCGTTTTCACCTATGATCACAGTTGAAGACACGGAGTTTAAGATCAAACTCGGTCATGTGGGTGGACCGATCAAGCAGGACGATTTCACGGCATTTGTAGCCTTCAAGACCGATAGGGTGAAAAAAGAGCTTAAATACAGCGATGATTTCCTCGAGAAGTTCAAAAAGTTCGCAAGGCGATTTGGGAAAAACTTGGGCAAATCCGTCGTATCTTCTCAAAGTGTCGCCTCTTTCACCTTTATCGGTGCCGTCTGTGCGATAGTAGGGGCTGTCCCAACGGGAGCAGGGCAGGTCGGATGTGGCGTGGCTTTCCTGATGTGGGGCGGCTCAAGGGTGTTAGATGCCTTCACGAAGAGTGTGGAGGAGTCATCCTCTGTCTCCGAAGAGACGAAGAATACTGTGAGAAAGGTTGAAACGGCAGCCAAAACGGCATCCATCGCTCAAATGATACTCACATTCGACGTCCCAGGCCTTCTCGTCTCATCAACTGAGCTGTTGGATAAGGGAAAAATTAAAAAGGCCGAAGTGACCGATTTCGAGGTGGATGAGAGGGGAATGGTGAAATATATGAGCTTGGAAGCTGAAACCGAAAGTGGGAAGTTCATCATCATGAACGCCACTAGAACGAGGAATGGAATGACCTTCATCGGTAAATCCCCTATAGATCTGCTCATAACCTCCCCAAGCGGCAAGAAATTCGGGAAGGAAATACAGGAGCTTGAGGGGAAATACTATGAGTTCGATATGGATGAGGACGGCGACCTGGACGATGTGGTCATGATCTTCGAACCCGAGGAGGGAGAGTTCGAGGTGAACGTTATACCTGAAGAGGGGGCAAAACCTGATGATACCTTCACACTTGAGGTGGACACCGGTAAAGAGGTTAAAGTGCTGGCGGAAGAGGTTAAGATCTCTCAAGTATCTGAGAAACCCGCTAAGGTGAAAATCGAGAAAGAAGCCGGGGGAGAGGTCAAAGTCCTAAAGGTCGAGCCGATCAAACCTAAAATACCGTGGGACCTGAACGACGATGGCCTCGTGAACATCTTCGACCTCGTCGTCGTGGGCAAGAACTTTGGTGGAAAAGGCCCCGAGGGCGATGTGAACGGAGACGGGAAAGTGGATGTGTTCGACCTCGTTCTCGTGGGCAGGCATTTCGGGGAGCAGATAGGCGCAGGTCCCTTCCTGATCAGGGAGGAAGAGACCAAAGAGCTAAAAGAGCTCTGGGTCAAATCCAAACTTGATGGGGAATGGCTGACCGTTCAGGTCGGCGTCTCCGGCTTGGACGACGTGTTCGGGTATCAGCTCGATCTGAGCTTCGATGTGGATGAGATGGAGCTGATGAGCGTCCAGGAGGGAGGTGTATTCTCCAAGGCGGGCAGGTTCTACTGGAAGGCGCCGGAGGTCGAGAAGGGAATGGTTCGCGATGCAGCGGCGGTTCGACTGGGAGATATCGGAGGCGTGAGTTGGAATGAACCGCTCCTGACCCTCCGGTTCAGGGTTAAGAGCCGATATGACCTGTTGAGGACAAACCTGTGGGTGTCCAACGTGAAGGTTGTGAGCCCCGATGGGGAGCTGATCGGGGAGCTGAGAGGAGGCAGAGGATTTGAGCTTGAACGGGTGGTGGTTCCCGCCCGCAGCGATCTGCTGGCCAATTACCCCAACCCATTCAACCCCGACACCTGGATACCGTTCGCCCTGGCGAAGGAGGCTGAGGTGATCATACGCAT
>CAZHVH010000650.1:0-2111 GCA_964535855.1 uncultured bacterium | reverse complement strand
TCTGATTCTCAGTGAACAGCAATCTCGCCTTCGGATCACCGAGCATCTCCTTGATATCCTTGTCGGCGGCCAGCCCGTAATACTCGCCGACCTCAGTGGTGAAGTTTGAGGTGAAAGGCGTGAGCTTTGTCTTAACTTTCGGCATGGCGATCACCTCCCTGCCACTTTCACAAACACATCAGGCAAATATCCAATCTTGTCTTTGATAACCCTGGCGGCTAAGCTCGGATCAAAGTCCTCTGCCCAGTCCAGCGTCGCCTCAACATTGGCAAACAATACACCAAGCTCAAGCGATTCTCGGTCATCAAGCCCAGACGCTTTTCCTAGCATGAAACCCACGTCGAACGCATCGCCGCACCCAACTGTGTTCGGCCCCTCAAAGAAATTACGTATCTCTACGCCGTTCATCCTCACTCCATCTCCAAACGGCACGATACAATTCGGCTCATCAGACCTAGATTTTCTATACCATCCATCCGGTATTTCTATCTCTATCTCAGAGTCGACATCAAGCAACACGGTGCACTCAGGACTGATCCCAGGCAACACCTTAACCGCTACTCTGGCATACATTCCCTCGCTCGATGTGTCCCAGATGATGAAATAATCATCCGACCTGAACTCAGCCTTCATCTCTAACAGCGACAGCGAGAGAAACTGAGGAACGTGGTGTATCGAATACACAGGCTCATCTCCATCTGGTATCAGCACAACGTCAGGTTCAAACGACAGAACCGAAGCGATGCCATCACCGACGATCCATCTGGGAGCTATCAACCTACACGGCGCAAAATGACGCATCAATCTGAATATGAATCCAGCTCCGCCAAGCTGTTCCCTAACAACCTGAAACCTGATCTCATTCCTGTCCTCTTTGATCCCTACCTTCTTTATGAACTTGTCTATACATACCCTGCCTAGAATCCAGATCATTTTCTCACCGCCACTATCAGCTCATCATATCTGTCCGGTCTGAGAAACGTCACGCAATCGCTGAACTGAAACAGAAAATGCACCATCTGATCATGCTCAAACGTCCAGAAATGCTCATGACATCTGGTATCCCATCCCATGCCATGCGGCCCCAATATCAACATCACGCCACCAGGACGCAGAACTCGCATCCATTCACCCACGACGTGTAGATCTGTCAGGTGCTCAAGCACATGTGAAGCTACCACCACATCGAAGCACTCGGATTTGAACGGCAACCTCTGAGCATCACCACATACTGCGGCCACCCCTCGCTTGCTCTGAAACCTGCATGCCGCCTCAGAGAAGTCCACAGGAACCACAAATGCTCCACGATCCCTCAATTTCGCATCATCCTTGGACTTGCCGCACCCGATATCCAAAACCATCCGATCACTTAGGTCAACACCCAACCTATCGAGATGCCTGGGAATATCCCTTCTGTCGCCATCTTCTCTCGCCCACTTCCGATCCCAATACTCTCTCGTCTGCTCTTCACCCTTCAGCCTGACTCCTGCCACCATATTTCTGTTCGAGCTCCTTATATCGCTTATGCTCAACTCCCCATCTCTCCTTCATTATCCTCATACTTCTGAACAGCTTCTCCTCATCATACAACTCAGGGAGCGACCTGGTATGACCGTCCCTATCCGACGTAGGATGATAGACCACTGCCTTGGGATTCACCACTATCCTCCACTCACCGCTTGCGTTCACACGCATGCTGAAATCCAGGTCAGACCATAGATTCCACAGCTCCTCATCGAACCTGCCATATACCTCAAACAGCTTTCTCCTATACAGGGCACACGTCGTGCCTACAGCCTCGACCGAGATAAGCCCATCCTCAAGCGGTCTGTCGATAAGCGTGTCGATCAAGCACGATAGCATCGCTCCGACTATCCCGACCTTGGGATATATGGCCATCGTAGCTACCAGTTCAGTCAACCAGCCTGGCAATACCACCACATCTGAATCCAGTTTCAATCTCGTTATCGAGATTCTCTTCGTTGTGACTGAAATCTCTATCGGAGTCAGCGGATTGAAATGCTGGTTTCAATCTCGTTATCGAGATTCTCTTCGTTGTGACTTTCGGCTCGAGGCGCTCTTACCGCCGACGTTACCACCAGTTTCAATCT
>CAZHVH010000649.1:0-2113 GCA_964535855.1 uncultured bacterium | reverse complement strand
CTCCTGTCTCCTAATGGATAACCGCTACACTCAAGGGAAATAAGAGCGTTTAGAATTGATGTTCCTGATAGATCGTCACTCCTGATAGATCATCCTTCATCGCCACCGAAAGCCCAAATCTGCCCTTACCCAGGATCACCTCAAGGCCGAGGTTAGCCATCCGCCCGGTATCGCCGCCTAAGCTTATCCCAGCTGAGATCATCGCGCCGATCCCGTTCCATAAGCCGGTTAAGTAAATTCCGACGAGTGACAGCGGTCTCATCCCAAGTAGCTTCTCAGTGCTGAAATGGAGCTCGAACCATTCTCTGGGTTCCCAGATGCCGCGAAGGGTCAAACCTGCCCGCATCGGCAAAGGGGTCTGGGGAAAGAGAAGGTTTCTGAAGATCAGGGATACCCTGAGCCCATCGATTCTCCTCAGCCTCATTCCGACGGCGATATCGGCGTTCAATGCCGATCTGCTTTCATCTCTTTCCGGCCGATCCTCCTTCTCCAAGCCATACTTGAGCCCGTCGACGATCGCTGGTATGAGCTGACGAGGATCGTTGGGATTAACGTCCTCCCCATGTACCGCTGTGAGCTTCATCTCGGATACGATCTCACCCTTTTTAAGCGTCTGGCGATGAAGGGAGAAACGGAATCCGATCTTCATCCTCCCGATCGTTTTTCCCGCTCCGATGAAGAGGTCCTCGTCCTTGACCATGCGATAATCGAGGCTGAGGTCCGTCCGCGATGTGAATCTCCGTTCGTTGACCATGTAATCGGAGGTCGTCTTCAACAGATCGGCGTTCACCTCGCCTCCGATGTCGATCCGGTACCCTATCATGAATCCCCTGGTTCCTCTCCCCCATATCAGGAGGATATCCGGACTCACGCTGAGCGACTGGAAGGACGAAAGGAGAGTATCTTCCTTTTCAATCCTTTTGAACTCTAGATCTGACACTGTAAGGTGAAATGCCGCTTCCCTCCCCTTCTGTTCGGAGAGCAGAGAGGGATCGGATGGGATCGTGGCGGTCTTAAATCCCTCCGCCCCTGAGGTGAAGATCAAACAGGTCAAAACGTAGATCATCCAACGGCTCAAATCGATCATTATCTCACTTCCACTGTGATGTCAAAGGCGATGGACTGCATGCCCGATCTCCCGATCAAATGCCGGTATCTAAGGGAGAAATCGCCGAAATCGGCCTTAAGTCCAAACCTGAAACCACCCCTTGCGCCTTTTCCTGAGATCCATCCCGCCTCTATGGAGGAACGTCGGATGGGTTCGACCTGTAAGTAGAGAAAGGGATTTTGGTTCCAAACTCCTACCCTCACTCGTCCCGATATCCGATCGATCGGAAACGCCAATCCGAAGATTATGTTCCCCTTTGGCCTTTCCCAGTAGGATTTCGCCTCTGCCCTTTTAAGGGCACGTCGGTTGTATCTGACTCCGCCTATAAGGCCGATAGCCGCGGCTTCAGCGCGAGCAGATCGTAGATCTCCTCCGACGCCGATGTCGAATGAGAATCCCCTTCCGATCCCCACCTCTCCGAAATCCCCTCTAGCTGAGCAGGATAGATAGGAGGGGGAGAGGATCAGCTCCAAGCCGTTTAGGGTAAGACGTTCGGTGTACCGTATGGAGAGCTCCCTGTATAACCCCTCACGATCGCCGGACGATCGGAGGGATATCCCATGAGGCCCGCCGACCAGATCGAGGTATGTATACCCCACCATTCCGTCTAGATCCTCATAACCTATCACCAGACGCGGTGAGCTTGTTCTTTCAAATGGCATGGGATCTTCAAGCGGTGAGGGTTCAAAGGCGCTCCATCCCATTTGGCAGAGAAAGAGAAGGGCGAAAATCATATTCGCTCAAATTTCCTTTGAGTGTAGCGGTTATCCATGAGGAGGAACGAGGAGAAAGGAACTAGGAACGAAAGTATGCAAATTTCGAATTTCGAAATGCGAATTGCGAATTTAAATTCGAAATCCGAAATTCGCAATTCGAAATCAAGGTGCTTCCTCGTTCCTCGCTCCTAGTTCCTCGTTCCTTCTCAATCCTCCTTTTCAGCCTGAGCGGCAGCGATGATCTTCTGTGCGATATCGTATGGCACCTCCTCGTAGTGTGAGAACTCCA